>JBIPOH010000165.1:0-7105 GCA_044379435.1 Novosphingobium sp. | reverse complement strand
CAGTCTTGAGCGCAACGATCCCGCCCTCGGCCCAGGCGGAAAGCTGCCGGTTGATCTGCTCGCGCGACATGCCCGCGAAATTGCCCAGTTCGCCCTGGCTCAGCGCAATCTTGAGCCGCGTCTCCTCACCGTTCCCGCCCATCATCAGGCGCAGCAGGAAGCGCGCGAGGCGGGGCCCCGAGGTATAGGCGCGGTCCGCCTCGATCACCGTGTTGTTCTGCCGCAGCCGCCGCGCCATCGCCTGCAGCAACCGCATCGCCAGCCCCTGATGCTTGCCGATGATCTCGGTAAAGGCGCTGCGGGTCAGCCCCAGCGCCTCGACCGGCTCGACCGCCTCCACGCTTGCCGTCCGCTCCCCGCCATCGAGGAACGCGATCTCGCCCAGCACCGCGCCGCGCTCGGCATAATCGAGCACGATCTCCCGCCCGTTGGCCGCCACCATGCTCACCCGCGCGAGGCCGGACAGCATGATCCACAGCGTATCGCCCGGATCGCCCTGAAGAATGATCGCGCTGCCCGGCTTGAACGCGCGCACACTGCCGCGCGCAGCGATATCGGCCAGTTCCGCAGGGGAACATCCCGCCAGCAGGCTCGACGAAGTCAGCGTATCGGCAAGCGTTGCAGCGTCCATGGCAAATCCCCCTAGGGAGAAATGTTTAGCCCGCCTTGCGCCTGCTTGGCCAGATCAAACCCGCTCTAGACCAGCCGCGCCTGCTTCACCGCCGCGCCGATAAAGCCCTTGAACAGCGGATGCGGATCAAACGGACGGCTCTTGAGTTCGGGATGGAACTGCACGCCGATGAACCACGGATGGTCCGGCCGCTCGACGATTTCGGGCAGGAGCCCATCAGGCGACATGCCCGAAAACACGAGGCCGCCGCGCTCCAGCCGCTCGCGGTAGGCTGCGTTGACTTCATAGCGGTGGCGGTGGCGCTCGCTGATCGTTTCAGACCCATAGATCCGCGCGACATGGCTGTTGCCCGAAAGCTGCGCCTCATAGGCTCCCAGCCGCATCGTGCCGCCCAGATCGCCGCCTGCTGCGCGCGTCTCCAGCCCTTCGGATGTCATCCATTCGGTGATGATGCCCACCACCGGTTCATCGGTCGCGCCGAATTCGGTGGACGAAGCATCGCCGATCCCGGCCAGATTGCGCGCGCCTTCGATGCAGGCCATCTGCATGCCAAGGCAGATGCCGAAGAAGGGCACGCTGCGTTCGCGGGCAAAGCGCACGCTGGCGATCTTGCCTTCGGTGCCGCGCTCGCCAAATCCGCCGGGCACGAGAATGCCGTGCATTGGTTCGAGATAGGCGGCGATCTCGGCGTCGTCCTTCTCGAAGATTTCCGCATCGATCCAGCGGATATTGACCTTCACCCGGTGCGCCATGCCGCCATGGACCAGCGCCTCGTTCAGCGACTTGTAGGCGTCTTGCAGGCCGACATACTTGCCCACAACGCCGATCGTCACTTCGCCTTCGGGGTTCTGGTGGCGGTCGACGATATCGGTCCAGCGGGCCAGATCGGGCGCGGCGCTGCCCCCGTCGGCATCGAGCAGCCCGAAATGGCGCAGCACTTCGGAATCGAGCCCTTCGCCGTGATACTGCAGCGGCACCGAATAGATGCTGCGCGCATCGAGCGCCGGGATGACCGCTTCCTTGCGCACGTTGCAGAACAGCGCGATCTTGGCGCGCTCGTTCTCGGGCAGCGGCTTTTCGCAGCGGCACAGCAGGATATCGGGCTGGATGCCCAGCCCCGTCAACTCGCGCACCGAATGCTGGGTGGGCTTGGTCTTCAGTTCGCCAGCGGCAGCGATATAGGGCACGAGCGTGACGTGGACGAAGCAGGTCGCCTCGCGCCCCAGTTCGTTGCGCATCTGGCGGATCGCCTCGATGAACGGCAGGCTTTCGATATCGCCCACCGTGCCGCCGATCTCGCACAGCACGAAATCGAGGTCGTCGGTCTCTTCGCGCGCGAAGGCCTTGATCGCGTCGGTCACGTGCGGGATGACCTGCACGGTCGCGCCCAGATAGTCCCCGCGCCGCTCCTTGGCGATGATGTCGCGGTAGATGCGGCCAGAGGTGATATTGTCCGATTGCCGCGCCGAAACGCCGGTGAAGCGCTCGTAATGCCCCAGATCGAGGTCGGTTTCCGCGCCGTCGTCGGTCACGAAGACTTCGCCGTGCTGATAGGGGCTCATCGTGCCCGGATCGACGTTCAGATAGGGATCGAACTTGCGGATCCGAACACGGAAACCGCGCGACTGCAGCAGTGCTGCAAGGCTTGCCGCCATAAGGCCTTTGCCCAGCGAGGAAACCACGCCGCCGGTGATGAAAATGAACCGCGCCATGGGAGTTGGGCCTTACCGTCAGAAGCTCTGGATACGCAAGCGGCGCCGGCCGAATTCGCAGCGGCAATCCACAGACGAGAAGAAACTGGCAAAACAAAGGAGCATGCCGGTCTGCTGCGGGAACAGGCCGGAACATCGCACAACAGGACGCCGACGAACCGGCGCTGCATCGGATTACTGCTTGGCACCCCCGGCAAGCGGATCGGTGCCCGCCGCGCTGCCCGCCTCGCCGCCGGCGGCCGGGGCTGCTGCATCAGGTGCCGCAGGAGCAGGTGCTGCCGGTGCGCCCGCGGGCGGTGCCAGCGGATCAACCGGCGCGCCGGGTGCGGTACGCTCCAGCGAAGTGTCGATCTCGCGGTTCGACGTGGTCCCAACCGCCAGCGCAGCCAGCACGATGCTGAGGCCAACGAAGGCAGTCGCCAGCACGGTCGTGGCGCGGGTCAGGAAATCGGCTGCGCCGCGTGCCGACATGAAGCCCGCCGGGCTGCCGCCAACGCCGAGGCCGCCGCCTTCCGACTTCTGGATAAGGATCACGCCGACCAGCGCGGCCGCAACCAGCGCCTGAACGACCGTAAGGAAGATGAAGAGAGACATCGCGGTTCGCCTGAAAGAATTGGCTGGCAATTAGTTGGCTGGCATCTAGGACGCGTGCGACCCGAGCGCAAGGGCGCGCGCGGTCATCGGCGGAAGGGCGCGGTTCAGCCCTCGCCGAGCCCGGCCGCCGCGATGATGGGCAGGAATGCGTCAGCCGTCAGGCTCGCCCCGCCGACCAGCGCGCCGCCGACGCCTTCTGCGCCAAGCAGGGCCGCCGCGTTCTCGCCGTTGACCGAGCCGCCATAGAGGATGCGGACCTTGTCCGCCTCCTCGCCGAAGATCGCCGTGAGCCGCGCGCGAACGGCGGCGTGCATGGCGATCACGTCTTCCACGGCGGCCACGCGGCCCGTGCCAATCGCCCAGACCGGCTCATAAGCCAGCGCCAGACGGCTTGCAGCAACTGCGGCCGTTTCGCCCGCCGGGACCGATCCCTCGACCTGGCGCGAAACCACCGCTTCGGCCTCGCCGGCATCGCGCTCTTCCAGCGTCTCGCCCACGCAGATGATCACGCCAAGACCTGCCGCCAGCGCGGCTTCGGCCTTGGCACGCACCAGCGCATCATCCTCGCCGTGATCGCGGCGGCGTTCGCTGTGGCCCAGAATCACGAAGTCCGCGCCGACGTCGGCCAGCATGGCGGCGGAGACATCGCCGGTATGCGCGCCCTTGGCCGCCGTGTGGCAATCCTGCCCGCCCACGCCAATGGCGCTCACTGCCTCACGCAGCGCGCCCAGAAACGGAAACGGCGGAGCAAGCGCCACTTCGGCATGAGGGTGGCGCTGGGCTGCACGGTCGATCGCCCGCGCTTCTGCCAGCATGACCCGGCTGCCATTCATCTTCCAGTTGCCGACGATGTAGGGACGCTGGCTCATGGGATCTTGCACAGGTGCACGGGGTGATTCCTTCTCATAGCGGCGCCGCTATCAAACCCCGCGCCAGTTTGCAAAGCGCACGGCGCGCAAAGTCGGTGACTAACCTTCGTGAAGACATTTGCGACCGATGGCACCGCTCCGGGCGCAGGCCATTGCGGGAAAGCGCTTTGCCGCCTAATGCGCCTGTCGGATACATTCCGCTCTCTTTCTTGCTAGCGACAGGCCCCGATGCTCGCCCTCATCCGCTCTCTGATCAAGTCCCGCTTCGGCGCAGCGTTCGCGCTCGTGTTTCTCGGGCTCATCGCGCTGTCGTTTGCCGGTGCAGATATTTCCGGCTCCAATCTCGGCGGCTCCGGTACCGCAGACCGCGCGGTTACGGTAGGCTCGGAGCAGATCGCTGCGACCGATGTGCAAAGATCGCTGACCAACGCGCTGGAAAACGCGCGGCAGGACAACCCGACGATCACGATGAAGAGCTTCATCGAGCAAGGGGCCATGGATCAGGTGGTCGAAAGCATGATCGACCGCGCGGCGCTGCTCGAATGGGGACGGCAGAGCGCGGTTGGCATGGGCGTAAGCGACCGCCTGATCGACAGCGAGATTGCCAAGATGCCCGCCTTCCAGGGCGCGGACGGCAAGTTCAGCCAGGAAACCTACAAGGCGCTGCTGGGCCAGAAGGGCATTTCCGATGCCCTGCTGCGCGATGATGTCGCCAAGGGGCTGATGGCGCGGCAGGTGCTGATCCCCGCGGGTGTTGGCGCGGCCATGCCGCTGAGCGTGGCGCAGCGCTATGTCGCGGTGCTGACCGAAACGCGCGAGGGCGCGGTGCAACTCATCCCCTCTGCCGCCTTCGCCCCCAAGACTGCTCCGTCCGACGCCGAAATCGCAGCCTTCTACAAAGCTAACGGCGCACGCTACCAGCGCCCCGAACGCCGCACGATCCGCTATGCGATCTTCGATGCTGCCTCGGTCAAGGCCGTGCCGGTGCCCAGCGAAGCCGAAGTGGCCAACCGCTACAAGTTGAACGCCGCGACATATGCTCCGGTGGAGCTGCGCGCTTATACGCAAGTCATCGTTCCGACCGAGGCCGCCGCCAAGGCGCTCGCCGCCGAAATCGCGGGCGGCAAGTCGATCGAAGCCGCCGCTGCCGCAAAGGGGCTTTCGGCCAGCAAGATTGCCGCCACAACGCGCGCCAAGCTCGAAACCGAAGCGTCCTCCGCCGTGGCCGCCGCGGTGTTTGCGGCAGAGCGTGGCAAGCTGGCGCAGCCTGCCAAGGGCGCGCTCGGTTGGCACGTGATCCGGCTCGACAGCGTGACGCAAAACCCCGGCAAGTCGCTCGATCAGGCCCGCGCCGAAATCACCGCCACACTGAGCGCCGAAAAGCGCAAGGCCGCGCTGGCTGATCTTTCGGCCAAGTTCGACGAAGCCTTCGGCAGCGGCACCGGCCTTGCCGATGTTGCCAAGGAAGCCGGGCTGACGCTGATCGCCACCGATCCGCTGCAGGCCGATGGCACTGTGCCTGGCCGCACCGATATCAAGCCCAATGCCGATGTCATGCCGCTGCTGCAGACCGCCTTCGGCATGGACCGCGAAGGCCAGCCGCAAGTTGCCGAGCTCAAGGCGGGCGAGCGTTATGTGATCTTCGACGTGAGCCAGATCACGCCCGCCGCTCCGCCGCCGCTGGCCGAAGTGAAGGACAAGGTCATCGCCGATCTCGATACGCAGCGCGGCTATGGCGCGGCCAAGGCCGCGACGGACAAGCTTCTGGCAGCGCTCGCCAAGAAAATCCCGCTGACCGAAGCGGTCAAGTCGCTGGGCGTCGCTCTGCCCGCGCCGCAGCCCGTCACCATGCCGCGCCAGCAGCTCAATGCGATGGCGCCCAAGATCCCCGCCACGCTCCAGCTGATGTTCGAGATGGCGCAGGGCACCGCCAAGAAGCTCGACGTGCCGAACAAGGGCGGCTTCGTCGTCGTCACGCTCAGCAAGATCACGCCCGGCGTGGTCAAGGCGGATGATCCGCTCGTCGCCCGTGCCCGCACCGAACTGGGCCAGCTGACGGGACGCGAATATGTCGACCAGCTGCGCACCGCCGTGCGCGATGCGGTGGGCGTGAAGCGCAACGATGCGGCCATCGCGGCGCTGCGCACGCAGCTCTCCGGCGGGCAGTAAGCCCGTGGCGGCTGTGGCAGACACGCTTGAGGCCGGGCTCACCGGCCTGCTGCCCGATGGCGGAGCCGCCGCGCGCGCTGCGCTTGGCGAAGGCCGCCCGGCGCTTGTCTGGCGCAAGCTGATCGCCGACACCGAAACGCCCGTGGGCGCCGCGCTCAAGCTGATGCAGCCGGGACGCGGCGATTTCCTGCTCGAATCGGTCGAAGGCGGCGAAGTGCGCGGGCGTTACAGTCTGCTCGGGCTCGATCCCGATCTGGTGTTCCGCGCCGAAGACGGCAAAGCCGTCATCAACCGCCAGTGGCAGACGGACCGCGAAGCCTTCGCGCCGCACGGCGAACCCGCGCTTGCCGCGCTGCGCGAACTGGTCGGCGAATGCCGCATCGATGTGCCTGCCGGTCTGCCCAAGTCACTCGCCTGCCTCGTCGGCTATTTCGGCTACGAGACCATCGGCCTTGTCGAAAAGCTCCCTCGCGCGCCCGCCAGCCCGCTCGAACTGCCCGACATGCTGTTCGTGCGCCCCAGCGTGGTTTTGGTGTTCGACCGCCTGTCCGATGAACTCATCGCTGTCGCTCCCGTCTGGCCTACAGGCGGCACACCCGAACGCCTCGTGGCCGCAGCAGCCGACCGGATCGACGGGGCGCTGGCCCGGCTTGCCGATCCCGTCCCCGCCGATCCGCGCCTCGATGCCGCCGCGCCTGCGGAGCGCACCCCGGTCATGGCGCCCGCAGACTACGCCCGCATGGTCACGCGCGCGAAGGACTACATCGAGGCGGGCGATATCTTCCAGGTCGTCCTCGCCCAGCGCTTCACCGTGCCCTTCCCGCTGCCGCCTGCCGCGCTCTACCGCGCGCTCCGGCGCATCAACCCCTCGCCGTTCCTCTATTTCCTCGATCTTCCGGGCTTCGCGCTGATTGGCTCCAGCCCCGAAATCCTCGTGCGGATCCGCGACGGTGAAGTGACCATCCGCCCCATCGCGGGAACCCGCCCGCGCGGGGCAACCGAGGCCGAGGACCGCGATAACGCCGCCAGCCTCCTCGCCGATCCGAAGGAACGCGCCGAACACCTCATGCTGCTCGATCTCGGGCGCAACGATGTCGGCCGCGTCGCCGCTGCTGGGACCGTCAAGGTGA
>JBIPOH010000164.1:0-7157 GCA_044379435.1 Novosphingobium sp. | reverse complement strand
TTTGTCAGTCGTCGTCAGCCGTTCGGCGAGGGGGCCTTGTGGCCTTGGGAGAGGGTCGGCTAGGAGCGCATGTCTCCTGTCTGACAAGGAATATGCGCAATGTTGTTGTTCACGCTGGTCTCTGCCATTTCGCAGCTGATCGACATCGTCGTGATGGTGGTGATCGTCCAGTTCGTGCTGAGCCTGCTGATCGCCTTCAATGTGGTGAACACGAGCAACAAGGCGGTTTCCGCCGTGTGGACCGCACTGAATGCCATTCTGGATCCACTGCTGAACCCGATCCGCCGGGTTCTGCCGAACACCGGGGGCGTCGATTTCTCGCCGATGATCCTGATCTTCGGTCTGCGGCTGCTGGTCCAGCTCCTCTACTACCTCGCCGTAGCGGCCACGTCGGTCTGATCCAACCACACAACCGAAATACCGCATGGGGAATACCGCATGACTGCCGCGATCATCGATGGGAAGGCCTTTGCCGCAAACCTGCGCGCCAGGGTGGGGGAACTTGCTGCCGCATTCGAGGCCAAGGCTGGCCGCAAGGCAGGCCTCGCCGTGGTGCTGGTGGGCGAAGACCCCGCCAGCCAGGTCTACGTGCGCTCCAAGGGCAAGCAGACGGTCGAGGCCGGGATGGCCAGCTTCGAGCACAAGCTGCCTGCCGATACGCCGGAAGCCGATCTCCTTGCGCTGATCGACAAGCTCAACACCGATCCTGCCGTTGACGGCATTCTCGTCCAACTGCCGCTGCCCGCGCACATGGACGAGCAGAAGGTGATCGCGGCGATCAATCCGGACAAGGACGCCGATGGCTTCCATGTGACCAACGTGGGCCGCCTCGCGGTGGGCCAGCCGGGCTTCGTGCCGTGCACCCCGCTGGGCTGCATCATGCTGCTGAAGGACCGGCTGGGGTCGCTCTCGGGCCTTGATGCGGTCGTCATTGGCCGCTCCAACATCGTCGGCAAGCCGATGGCGCAGCTTCTGCTCGCCGAAAGCTGCACGGTGACCATCGCGCACAGCCGCACCAAGGATCTGCCCGCAGTGGTGCGCCGCGCCGATATCGTGGTGGCGGCCGTGGGCCGTCCGGAAATGGTCAAGGCGGACTGGATCAAGCCGGGTGCGACCGTGATCGACGTAGGTATCAACCGGGTGCCCGCCGCCGAGGAAGGCAAGACCCGACTGGTCGGCGATGTGGACTTTGCGGGCGCGATGGAGGTTGCGGGTGCCGTCACGCCGGTGCCCGGCGGCGTTGGCCCGATGACCATTGCCGTGCTGCTGCGCAACGCGCTTGTCGCGGCATACCGCAACGCCGGACTGGAACTGGCGGCGGACGCGATCTGAGGCCTGCCTTTCTATTGCCTCCTGCCTGCTCTAGGCAGGACGGCATGAAGCGGCTGATCCCTCTCGCCTTGCTGGTCCTTGCCTTGCCTTCTGCGGCGCAGGAGGGCCGTCCCGCTGTCACGCCCATCGGCAATCCCAGCGCGTTGATCGCGGCGGAAAGCGCCTTTGCGCGCCTCGCGCGCGAAAAGGGCCAGTGGACCGCCTTTGCCGCCACCGCGACGGACGAGGCCGAGATGTTCGTGCCGCAGCGGGTTCTGGCCAAAGTCTGGCTCAAGGGCCGCGCCAATCCGCCGCAGGCCGTGCAGTGGCAGCCGAGCACGGTGTGGATCAGCTGTGATGGCAGCGCGGGCGTGACCTTCGGCGCGTTTGGCGGCAGCGGCACCGGCTGGTTTTCCACCGTGTGGCAGCGTCAGCCGAAGAAGGGCGACTACAAGTGGGTGCTTGATCAGGGCGGCGATCTGGCCGCGCCGCTGGCGGGCGCCGATTTCATCACCGGCAAAGTGGCCGATTGCCCGCCACGCCCGCGCCGCGATCCGCTGGCGGATGATCCGCCACCGCCCCCCAAAGGCCAGCGCAAGCCAGACAAGGACGCGCCCCCGCCGCCGCGACCGCTGGCAGGCCCGATCCCGACGCTGGTCGCGGTGCCCGGGGCAGACAGCAAGGATGGCCGGTCGATCGATGGCACGCTGGCGTGGCGCTCCACCGTGCTGCCCGGCGGGACGCGCGAATGGACCGTGTGGCTGTGGCAGGACGGCAAGATGAACGAAGTGCTGAAACGCACCGAAATCGCGAAGAACGAGGGCTGATCTGATGTGGGCGTTGTTTCTTTCCGCCTTCACGACGCTGTTCGTGGTGATCGATCCGCCCGGCTGCGCGCCGATCTACGCCGGGCTCACCGCCAACGCCACGCCGCGCCAGGCCTTCGTCATGGCGGTGCGCGCGTGCCTGATCGCCAGCGGCATCCTCGTGGTGTTTGCCCTGTTTGGCGAAGACCTGCTGGGCGCGCTGCATATCGAGCTCGACAGCTTCCGCATCGCGGGCGGCATCATGCTGTTCATGATCGCCATCGACATGGTGTTTGAAAAGCGCACTGAAAGGCGCGAGGAGCGCGCGGAGAAAGTGCGCACCGCACAGCCGCAGGTGGAGGACGTCTCGGTGTTTCCGATGGCCATGCCGATGCTGGCGGGGCCGGGTTCGATCGCCTCGGTCATGTTGCTCACTGCGCGGGCGCATGGCCTGACCGAAACGCTGGTGATCCTCGGCGCACTCGGTGCCGTGATGCTGCTGAGCTTTATCGCGCTGGTGGCTGCCCGTCCGATCATCCGCGCGCTGGGTTCACAGGTGGAAGCTGTGATTACCCGGCTGCTCGGCGTGCTGCTGGCCGCGCTGGCCGCCCAGTTCGTGATCGACGGGCTGCGCGCGCAGTTCTGAGGTTGGATAGGGCTGGTACCGCAAGCCTGGGGCAGATGCCCAAGGCGCACCTACTGAAGCGTCACGCGCCCATCATCCGAATCGCGGCGGCCGAAGAACTGCATCAGCTGCACCAGCAATTCGCAGCGCTCGGCGAGGCCGTCAGCCTCCAGCAGCGCCTGCTTGGCGGCAGCGTCGAACGGCGCAATCTGCGAGACACCGTTGATCAGCGACACATCATCAAGCCGGCCAACCGAATCCCAATCGACCGAATAGCCCTGCGCGTCGGCAAAGCGGCGCGCCTCGCGCTCGAACGAGGCGCGCTCCACCGCGCTGAGGCTGGCCGCGGCGTCATCCTCGAGCAGCTCTGCCTCGATCTGGCGAAAGGGCGTCGTTACATCGAGTTCGCGCAGCAGGCGAAAACGGGTGAGCCCTTCGAGGATCACGTTGTAGCGTCCGTCCTCCATCGCCTCGACTTCGCCGATCTTGCCGACACAGCCGATCTGGAACAGCGGGGCGCCATCATACTGGCCTTGCGGCTGGATCATCGCGATGCGCCGATCCCGCACCAGCGAATCGGAAATCAACGAACGGTAGCGTGGTTCGAAAATGTGCAGCGGCAGTTGCAGGCCGGGGAACAGCAGCGCCCCGGTCAGCGGAAAGATCGATAGGCGCACGGGCCGGCTGTCCTGTCCCATCGTCCTAGCCGAACAGCACGGTTGAAAGCTTGCGGCGGGTGGCGGCAACCCATGGATCTTCCAGCCCGATGGCCTCGAAGATCTGGAGCAGACGCGTGCGCGCGGCGCCTTCGTTCCAGGTCCGGTCACGCGCAACCATACCGAGCAGCAGGCTGGCGGTACCATCGCGGTCACCCGCGGCATAGAGCCCGTTGGCCAGCGCCAGTTCGGCGTCCATGTCACCCGGATTGGCGGCGACGGCAGCGCGCAGGCCGTCCAGCTCGCTCGGTTCCGGCGCATCGGCGGCGAGCGCGAGGGCGGAGCGCGCCTGCGCCAGCGCAGGGTCTTCGGCCAGCTTGGGGTCGAGCCCGGCAAGCACTTCTTCCGCGGCCGTCTTGTCGCCTGCCATCAGCAGCGCACGAATCAGGCCGGACTGGGCAGCCGCGCTATCCGGTGCGATTTCGGCGATCTGCGCGAAAATCCCGATGGCGCGCTCGCCATCGCCGCCCGCCAGCACTTCCTCGCCCATGGCGAGAAGCGGTGCGATATCCTGCTCCGGTTCATCGCCCGCCTGGATGGGCAGGCGCGCCAGCATCTGATCGAGCATCTGGCGCAGCTGCGATTCGCTGCGTGCAGGCGTCAGGTCGGCCACAGGCTGGCCCTGGAACATGGCATAGACTGTGGGGATGGAGCGGACCTGAAACTGCGCGGCGATGAACTGGTCCTCGTCCACGTTGATCTTGGCAAGGATCACGCCTTTTTCGGCATATTCACCGCAGACCTTCTCGAGCACCGGGGTGAGCGCCTTGCACGGCCCGCACCATTCGGCCCAGAAATCGAGCACTACGAGCTTGGTCATCGAAGGTTCGACCACAGCCTTGCGGAAGCGGTCCACCGCTTTCTGTTCTTCGAGATTGAGGCCGAGGCTTGCCACTGGATGGTCTCCGCAACTGAAACTGGAACAGGTTATTGTCCCCCCATGTGGGAAGCGGGGGCCGTTCGGCAAGGGCATTTGCGGGCAAGCAGGGCCACTGTTGCGGCTGCGGCGCATTTTTGCTGTTGCACGCACCACGCAGGGCAGCTAAGGGCGCGCTTCACCCCGGTCAGGGGCCTTCGGGAACCCGGCCAGAAACGCACGAGCGGGCGTAGCTCAGGGGTAGAGCACAACCTTGCCAAGGTTGGGGTCGAGGGTTCGAATCCCTTCGCCCGCTCCAGTTTCCTCCCACCGATCACCGATAATGTGTGCGGTCGCGCGAGACTGCGGTGAAGGCCGCGCGTCCGCGTGGCGCTAGAAATCCAGCGCTATTTCCACCCCCAGCGTGCGCCCTTTTTCCAGAGGGGAGAACGTGCCCGCTGCTGGGCGCGGGTCGAAGGGGCGGTTGTTGCCATCGGAAAAGGCTCCGCCCGCGAACGGCAGCTGGGTATCGCCGCCGAACTGCACCTGATCGAGCAGATTGCGGCCAAACACCGTCATGCTGATGGCGGGTTTGCCAAGGTTCAGCGAAAGGCTGGCGTTGAGCCGGTCTGATGCCGCGTTGAAGCCCCAGTTGTTGTCCGTATAGGCGATTGCCCCGCGGTGCTGGAAATCGGCGCGGGCGGAAAGGCTGGCCGATCCGGACAGGTTTGTCCGATATTGCCCGCCAAGGCCCCACGTCCAGCGCGGCGCGCGCGGCAAGGCGAGATCGGCGTCGAGCGCATTGATCGCGCCGTCCGAATTGATGTCGAACCGCACGTTGCGATAGCGCGCGTCGATATGGCCAAGGCTCGCCGAAAGGCGCAAGGCTGGCGTCCATTGCAGGCTGGCCTCGAACTCGCCGCCGCGGATGCGCGCGTCCGCCGTATTGTAGATCGATTGCGCGAGCCCCGAGGTGGCCGAAGGCACGTTGATCTCGCGCTGCAGCTTGGCAACCTCGGTATCGAACAACACCGCCGAAAGGTTCAGCCGCTCATCCAGCAGCCGCAGTTTCACGCCGGCCTCGAAACTGTCTGCACGTTCCGGGCCATAAGCGGGAGAGCCCAGTTCCGCCGACACCTGCTCGAACGCGGCAGGCTGGGTGATGCGCAAGTTATAGCCGCCCGACCGCCGCCCGCGTGACCAGCCGGCCCAGGTATGGGTATTGCCCGTAGCCTGCCATGCCAGCACGAGCCGCGGGGAAAGCGAGTTCCAACTGCGCTTGTCGGCAAAGCCGTTGTTCTCCGCCGGGTTTGCCGGGTTCTTGCCCGAGAGCGGGCAGGTGCCATCCACGGCAGAGCAGGCGGCGCGCTGGCGGACATACGTGATCCGCGCCTCCTTCGCCTCGTGCGACCAGCGCAGGCCAGCGGTCAGTTTCAGCGCAGGCGTCAGCGCGATCACGGCCTGGCCATAAAACTCGGCCTGATCGTGCCGGATGCGCCCGCCGCCATATTGCGTTGCGGCAAGATAGCGTACTTCCTCATACCCGATGCGCTGATGGAACAGGTAGGCGCCCGCCGTCAGGTCCAGCCCGCCGAGGCTCTGCGTATAGTAGAAGTCGTTCGACCATTGCTCCTGCGCGGTGCGCGTATCTGAATGGAAGATGGTGAGCGGCGAGGAATCGATATCGTTGCGGGTGCGCAGGTCATACTTGCGCCATCCCGCGACATTGACGATCCGTCCTGCCCCGGTCTCGTACTCTGCGCGCAGCACTGCAAAGCGCGCCAGCGAGTGGTGATAGCCTTCCTCGTTGATCGCCAGATCGAACCGGTCGCGGGCGTTCTGGCCGTTGTTGTGCGTCGGTGCGCCATCGCCGTCGCTGCGGTTCCACTCGCCTTTCAAGGTCAGCGTCAGGCGCTCGGCCGCATCCCATTGCACGCCGGCGCGCAGCACCGTGTTGTCAGAGGCGCCGATGTGATTGCCATTGAAGCTGTTGCGGAAATAGCCGCCATCGCTGGTGCGCAGCGCACCGAGGCGCACCGCCAGACGTTGGCTTAGCGGGCCGGAAACGACCGCCCGGGCCGCGGCGAGCGGCGATCCGCGTCCGCCATCGACCGGCCCTTCGGCACCCAGCCGCACGTGACCTTCCCAGCCCCCGCGTGCCGGGTCTGCGGTGGAAACGATCACTGCGCCGCCAGTGGTGTTGTGGCCGAACACAACGCCCTGCGGCCCGCGCAGCAGATCGATCCGGGCCACATCCAGCGCATCGAACACCGAGCCGGCGTTGATACCGATATAGACGCCGTCGACATAGAGGCCGACGGCAGGGTCGATCGAGGGGATCGAACTGTTCACGCCCAGCCCGCGCATGGCGAAGTTGGCCACGCCCTTGAACGTGCCGATCTCATCGAGCGACACATTGGGCGTCACCTGGCTGAGCGTGGCGAGCGTGGTGAACTGGCGGGCTTGCAGATCGTCCGCGCCGATCACGGTGGCGTTGCCGGGATAGCTCCAGACCGTCTCGCCGCGCGGGGCGGCCTTCACCACGATCACCGCGGATTCATTCGCTGGCGCTGCATCAGCCGCGTCTGCGCTGCGAGCCTCACCGGCAAAGACAATGAGCGCGCCGCCCAGCAGGGCAGCAACGGATCGCAGCGAAATCATGGTTCATCCTTCCAGTGCGGCAGGCCTTTGCAGAGCGCGGCAGCATGGCCCAGCGCCCGAACCGCAAACCTGCGCGGCACGCTTACGCACCATGAGGCACCGAACGCACCCAGCTTTTCATGCAGGTTTCACACACCGGCTTTTTGCGGCGACGACCAAAGCCACTAAGCGGGAAAGGATTG
>JBIPOH010000163.1:0-7197 GCA_044379435.1 Novosphingobium sp. | reverse complement strand
GCGGCAGGCCGGGGCAGCCGAGGCCGAGATGATCCTGTTCTGCCTCGATGGTGATCAGCTCGATGCCTCCATCCTCCATTCGGTGCATGAAGCCTTCCCCCTCGCCGCGCTCTATGTCCGCGCGTTTGATCGGCGCGCGGTGATGAAGCTGCGCGGCGCGCCTGCCACGCTGATCGTACGCGAGACTTTCGAATCCGCCGTCACCATGGCCCGCGCCGCGCTCGACAACGCCGGGCTCAGCAACGAAGCGATCTCCCGTGCTGAAACCCTTTTTCGCGCGCGCGATGCCGACCGGCTGGCGATACAGGTCGAGACCGGCGATCCCCGCGCCGCGCGCGACCGCCTGATCCACGAGCCCGAGCCGCAAGGAGCCGCTGACGAACCCGGCTAAGTAGTTGCACTTGCATGGACTTTTCCATGCAGGCGCATCATGTTTTCGATGCACTGGCATGGGCTTTTCCATGCGTGTGCATCGAAAGGCACCGCTCCCATGGCCCAACCCGCTGCCACCACCCTGCTGGCATGGACCCGCCTGCTGCGCGCCGCTGATCTCGCCGCGCAGCACTGCGCCGAAGCGCTGCGCAAGGTCGGATTGCCACCGCCCGAATGGTACGATGTGCTGCTCGCGCTCGAACGCGGCGGCGCGCAGCGCCCGCGCGATCTGCAAGTGGCCTTGGGCAAGGAGCAATACGCCCTGTCCCGTCTGGTCGACCGCATGGTGAAAGCGCACCTCCTCACTCGCACCCCCTGCCCCACCGATGCGCGCGGCCACTTGCTCACGCTCACCATCGAAGGACTCGCCATGCGCGCCGCGATGTGGCCGATCTACGCAGGCGCAATCGAGACGGCGCTTGGCTCCCGCGTGGACGAGGAAGAGCGCACCGTGCTCGCACGTCTGCTCGCCCCGTTGGCAGAGCCGTTGGAGGCCTGATCCAACGGGCAAATCCCTTGACACTGCGCCCCGCCCCGGCAACGGCCCGCTAGGTCTTTATCCTATTGAAAGAACCCGCCGCGTGCTTCGCCAGTTTCCCCGTACCGCCGCGTTCCTGCTGCTCTCTGGCGTTTCCATGCCCACACTTGCGCTGGCAGACGAAGCCGCGCCGGAACAGATTGTGGTGACGGGGCGCGGCCTCGATGCAGCTCCCGCCGCCACGGCCTACAACGTGCAGGATATCGACGCGGAACGCCTCGCGGTCGCTGCCTCGGGCCGGCTGGAGGATGCGCTGTCTGCTGCCGCAGGCGTCCAGCAGTTCCGCCGGTCTGACAGCCGCGCTTCCAACCCTTCGGCACAGGGCATCACCCTGCGCGCGCTGGGCGGCAATGCCACCAGCCGCACGCTGATGCTGCTCGACGGGGTGCCAGTGGCCGATCCGTTCTTCGGCTACGTCCCCTTGTCCGCGCTCGCGCCCGAACGGCTCGCCATGGTCCGCGTCACGCGCGGCGGCGGCTCGGGCGCATTCGGCGCAGGCGCAGTGGCAGGCACGATCGATCTGACCAGCGCCGGGTCGGACCAGCTTGGCCTGTTCAATGGCCGCGCGCTTGTCGATGATCGCGGCGAAACCGAGGTGTCCGCCACCATCGCCCCCCGCCTTGGCGCTGGCTATCTTGTCGCTACGGGCCGGTACGACAGGGGCCGCGGCTTCTGGACCACGCCAGTGGACCAGCGCGTGCCCGCCAGCGTGCGCGCCCGCTATGAAAGCTGGTCTGCATCCTTGCGCGCTGTCGCCCCGCTGACGCCCGATATCGAACTGCAGGCCCGCGTCGGGGCGTTTCACGATGCGCGCACTTTGCGCTTTGCCGGGGCAGACACGGCCGCAAGCGGGCAGGACGGCAGCATCCGCCTTGTCGGGCGCGGCGCGTGGCAGTTCGATGCGCTCGCCTATGTGCAGAGCCGCGATTTCAGCAATGTCGTGATCAGCGCGCGCACCTTCCTGCCCACGCTGGATCAGCGCGCCACGCCTTCCACTGGCATCGGCGGCAAGCTCGAACTGCGCCCGCCGGTGGGCAAGGCGCATGTCCTGCGCTTCGGTGCAGACTGGCGCTATGGCGAAGGCCGCACGCAGGAAGACGCCTACACGCAGGGCGTTGTTTCCGGCCAGCGCCGCACGGGCGGCACCAACCGCGATCTGGGGCTGTTCATCGAGGATGACTGGACGGTAGGTCCGCTGGTCCTCACCGCAGGCGCGCGGGCAGACCGCTGGTCGATGAGCGGCGGCAAGCTCGAACAGGCCATCGCAGGTGCCCCGCCGCGCATCGCCTATCCCAACCGTTCGGGCTGGCAGGGCAGCTACCGCGGCGGCGCGGTGTTCAATGTCAGCAAGGCGCTGTCCCTGCGCGGTTCGGCCTATACCGGCCTGCGCCAGCCCACGCTCAACGAACTCTACCGCAGCTTCACCGTGTTCCCCGTCGTCACCCGCGCCAATGCGGCGCTCGAGAACGAGAAGCTGCGCGGCTTCGAAGGCGGGCTCGACTGGCATCCGGCCGACGGCATCCTGCTCACCGCCACCGCGTTCGACAACAAGGTGCGCGGCGCCATCGCGAACGTGACCATCGGCGTGAACTTGCGCGAACGGCAGAATGTCGAGGCCGTCCACACCAAGGGCATCGAACTGGGTGCAGAGGCCCGGCTCGGCGCGTTCTCGCTCAGCGGTTCCTACGCCTACACCGACGCTGCGGTGGAGGCCCCCGGCACCGCGCTCGATGGCAAGCGCCCGGCGCAGACCCCGCGCCATGCCGCCAGCGCCACCGCCGCCTGGCGGCCCTCGGCGCGCACAACGCTGGCGCTCACCCTGCGCCACATCGGCGCACAGTTTGAAGACGATCTCGAAACCGATGTGCTGCCCGCCGCCACCACGCTGGATGCTTACGCCGAAGTGCCGCTCACCCGCGTCTTCAGCCTCGTGCTGCGCGGCGAGAACCTGTGGGACGAAGTGATCGTGACGCGCAATTCGGGCGGATCGGTCGATCTGGGCGCGCCGCGCACGCTTTGGGCCGGGGTGAAGGTCGCGTTTCGATAGATCCCGGGGCCAGAATCTGACGACGATACGGTGATCTTGGCCCGGATCAAGTCCGGGCCGACGATCCCAACTGACGCGATACCTCTCTATGGTCGCAAGCTTTCGGGCACATCGGGATAGCACGTCGCCACATCGCCAAGCGCCGCTTCCAGCGGGCCAAGCCACTGCGCAAATGCCTTCCAGTGCTCCACCGCATCGGAATAGATCGGCTGGCGCACCTGTTCCGAGCTTGCCGTGCGCACCGCGCGGGTGTTGCGGTGAAATTCAAGGCAGCCTTCCTCGAACGGCAGGCCAAGGTAATCCAGCACCCGCCGCACTTCCGCTTCGGTATCTGCCACCATGCGTTCATAGATCACCCGGTGCACCGCGCCCGGCGCAGCCGCATCATAATGCGCCATCAGCTTCACATAATCGCAGTAGTATCGGCCGATCTCGGTGAGATCATAGGTAAAGGTCTGCCCGCGCGCGAAGTGCTGCTTCCAGCCCGAAAAGCAGCACGACATCGGATGGCGCCGCGCGTCCACGATCTTGGCATTGGGCAAGATCAGCCGGATCAGCCCGGTATGCTGCCAGTTGTTGGGCATCTTGTCGGTAAAGCGCAGAGCATCCGTCTTGCGGTGGACGCGCGTGCGCTCGATGTATTCCTCGCCCAGACGGAGCCGTTCCTTCGGCCCCAGCGAGCGCACCATCGCGGCGAAATCGGCAAACTCGCCCTCGTCCACCCGCGATTGCAGGCGGGCGGCGATCACCATCATTTCCGAAAGCTCCATCGTGCCTTCGATCATGCTGTGGCTGGCAAGGATCTGCTCGACCAGCGTAGAACCCGAACGCGGCAGGCCGACGATGAAGATCGGATCTTCTGCCGGGCAGCCGCCCTCCCCCGTCTGCGCAATAAACGGCACAGAGAACGTGGCAGCGGCTGCCCCCGCCTCGGCCGAGAGCAGGTCCGCGTCATAGCGCACGAGCGTGCGGCGCAAGCGGTTGCCCGTGTCATAATGCGCAAACGACTGCGCCGCATCGCCCGCATCCTCATAGGCCTTGCCGAGCGAGAAATGGAGGTGGAACACGTCCTCCTCACGGTCTTCCTCCTTCGCAAGTGCCGCCAGCGCCGCTTCCATCGCGGCGATATCTGCGGCTTCGAGCTTCACCGTCTTGAGGTTGGCGAGGCTCCACCACGCCTCGCCCAGCGTCGGCTGGCGCGCAACTGCGGCGCGGTAGGCGGCAATCGCCTCACCCTGCTCGCCCAGCGTCTTGAGCACGTGGCCCAGGTTCTGCCACAGCAGCGGCTGATCGGGCTGCTCTTCCAGCAGCGCTTCATAGATCCCGCGTGCGCGCTCCTGATCGCCAAGGCGCACCAACGCCGAAGCCAGCACCAGCCGCCCCGCCGAACCGCCCACCGGGCTCTGCGCCAGCATTTCGGCATGGGTGAGCGCATCGGGCAGGCGGTTGACCTGCATTAGCAGCCGCACGAGGAAATCGCGTGCCAGATCGAAGCCCGGCGCGAGCGTCACGGCGCGCTCCACCAGCCGCAGCGCCTCGGTCATGTCGCCGCGCCGCCAGGCCAGTTCGCCCTGCATTCGGGTGCCGACGGGATCATCGGGCAACCGCGCCGCACGCGCGGCAAGCTTGGCCTCCGCATCGTCCAGCTGGCCCGCATGGATGTCTGCCGCCGCTGCGAGCAGATCGGGATCGCGCGAGGCGGCGTGAACGGCGGACACGTCCGCGCGCCATGCCTCGTCCGCGCGGCCTGCCTTGCGCAGCTCTCCTGCCAGCAGGAACCAGCCGCTGGCCACGCCCGGCTGCTGGCGGGTCAGCGCTTCCAGAGCGGCAATGGCGTCCTCATGGCGCTCCGCCTCGCTGGCGGCCTGCGCCAGTTCCCACAGCACCATGGCCGGGCGCCGGGGGCCGCCGCCTATGGCCGCAAGACGCGCCAGCGCCTCTTCCGGCCTGCCCAGACGGCGAAGCGCCTGCCCCGCCACGAACAGCGCGGGCGGCAGGCCGGGGGTTGTCTGCAAAGCCTTTTCCGCTTCAGCAAGCGCGAAACCGGGTGCGGTATCGACCTGCGCTGCCGCCGCATCGAGCGCGCTGCGCAAGGCGGCAACAGCTGCTGCGCCGCGCCCCGAAACGGTTGGGTTTGCACTGTCCATCTTGGGTCCTGGTACTGCGGCTCGCTGCAACCGCCATCATGTGCAGGTTTTGCAACAGGCGCAACGGATCATGACTACGCAAATGCTGCAAATGCGAAAAAGGCTGTTGACTCCGGGAAGCAATCGCGGTTCCTTCCCTTTCGAACAGGTGGCAGAAAAGCCGCTATCCGGGGGGATAGACCAACAAGTTGACAAGCCGTGCGAGCGCGCGGCTGGCCAGAGGTAGCCAAGCAGCCATGGCCGAAGGGTTTTTTGCAGACTGCGAAATCGCAGGTGCGGGAGCCCGGATAGAGTCGCTGCATCAGCGGCGCACAAGGCGGCCAAAGGTCGCTTCGCAGGAACGGACTCAAAGGAGCATTTTTACCGACGCAGCGTATCCCAGGGAGCCAGACGGAATGAAAAAGACAACCGGTCGCCGGTCGCACATGCTGAGGGCACTGTGCCTGACCACAATTCTCGCAGGCATTGCAGCGCCGCATGCCGCCCTTGCGCAGGACTCGCTGGCGCCGCAGGCTGCCCCTGCCGATGAGACCCAGCCCACTGGCGGGTTCAGCGAAATCATCGTCACCGCCACGCGCAAGTCTGAAAGCGTGCAGAAGGTGCCGATTGCGATTCAGGCCCTCTCGTCCGATTTCCTTGCGCAGCGCCAGGTAAAAGGCCTTGCCGATTACGCCGCCCTCATTCCCTCAGTTTCGTTCGCCGGCATCGGGCCGGGCCGCAGCGAGGTCTATTTCCGCGGTATCGTGCCGGCAGGCGGCGCATATGCCTCGGTCGGCTACTACCTCGATGAAATCCCCATCACTGGTGCCGAAGTGCCCGATATCCAGGTCTATGACATGGAGCGGATCGAGGCACTTTCCGGTCCGCAGGGCACATTGTTCGGCGCGGGCTCGCTCGCGGGCGTGCTGCGCTTCATCACCGCCAAGCCCAAGATCGGCTCGTTCGAGCTTGGCTTTGACACCGAAGTGAACAAGTTCGGCAAGGGTGACATGGGCGGCACCTTCAAGGGCTTCATCAACGTGCCCGTCAGCGACACGCTGGCGGTCCGTGCAATGGGCTACTACCGCAAGGAAGGCGGCTACATCGACAACACGCCCAACAACGGCAAGTTCAACGATGGCCGCCCGTCAGTCCTCACCCTCGGCGACGACAATCCGCTGACCTCCTTTGCGCTCGACAACTCCGCGATCGCCAAGGACAACTACAACCCGGTCTACGAATACGGCGGTCGCCTTTCGATGCTGTGGGACGTGGCCGAGGGCTGGGAAATCACCCCCTCGATCACCGCGCAGCGCCAGATTTCCTATGGCTACTTCGGGTTTGACCCGCGCGTCGGCGATCTCAAGGTCCACGATTACGACCTCACCCGCAACGACGACCGGTGGTATCAGGCCGCGCTGACCGTCCACGGCCATATCGGCGATTTCGATCTCGTTTCGGCCACCGGCTATTTCAGCCGCAACCGCAAGATCAACAACGACTACACCTACTACACCGTCGCCTACGACGGGTTCGGCGCGGGCTACGAAAGCTACCTGCAGTTCTTCGACAAGGCGGGCTGCACCGGCTCGGGCGTCACGCTGAAATGCACCAAGCTGCTCAACCCGCAGCAGTACTATCATGCGGACAACAGCAACCAGAAGTTCACGCAGGAACTGCGTCTGACCACGCCGAAATCGTGGCCGTTCGACGCGACGGTCGGTGCGTTCTACCAGCACCAGTCGAACCAGACCAACAACTACTACGCCACGCGCGGCCTCGATCAGATCGTGGGCTATACGGCTTCTGGCGGCGGCGATACCAACTTCGAAGGCTTCGGCATTCCCGAAGCGCAGGGCGGCACGATGATCCTGGGCACCCCCGCCGTGCGCGGCGACGGGTACTACCTCGAAGAGTTCGACACCCTCTACAACGACACCGCCATTTTCGCCGAAGCGCACTACAACATCACGCCAACGGTCAAGCTGACTGGCGGCATCCGCTACTTCTGGACCGACTTCGCCACGTTCGGCTTCCAGGGCGTCGGCGCATCG
>JBIPOH010000162.1:0-7228 GCA_044379435.1 Novosphingobium sp. | reverse complement strand
ATGCCTTGAGGATTCTCTTCCAGCACTTGCAAGGCTTTCTCGTGAATCTGCTGTCGATTCAGTCTCATAGCTCAATTCTCAACTGCATGCTTAGTGATCACCCCGCAATCCCCGCTGCCGCCAGCACTGCCAGCGTCAGGATATCCGGCGCGATCGAGGTCATCGCCGCGATCTGGACGGGCTTTTCCATGCCGATCAGCATCGGGCCGATCACTGCGTTGCCGGCCAGTTCGCGCAGCAGCTTGGCGGAGATGTTGGCCGACTGCAGGCCGGGCATGATCAGCACGTTGGCCGGGCCGGAAAGGCGGCTGAACGGATAGCTGGCCATGACCTTGGGGTTGAGCGCGGCGTCTGGCGCCATCTCGCCTTCGTATTCGAAGTTCGGCTTCTGCTCATCGAGGATCGCGACGGCACCGCGGATTTCATCGAGCCAGCGGCCGCTGGGGTTGCCGAAGGTGGAGTAGGACAGGAACGCGACGCGCGGTTCGTGGCCCATGCGGCGGGCAACATCGGCGGTTTCGGTGGCGATGTGGGCCAATTCGGCGGCGTTCGGGCGCTCGTTCACGGTCGTATCGGCGAGGAACACGGTGTAGTTCTTCGCGATCATCATATGGATGCCGAAGGGCAGGTGGCCTGCCTTGGGATCGAGCACCTGCCGCACTTCCTTGATGGTCTGCGCGAACGTGCGAGTCATGCCCGAGATCATCGCATCGCCGTGGCCCAGCGCGACAAGCAGCGAGGCGAAGACGTTACGGTCCTGGTTGACCATGCGCCGCACATCACGCTCAAGGAACCCGCGCCGCTGGAGCCGTTCATAGAGGTACGAGACCATCTCGGGCACGAGCGGGGAGACGGCGGAGTTGTGAATCTCGAAGCTGTCCGGATCGCCGACGCCGAGTTCGGTGAGGAGGTTGTGCACCGCCTGCGTGCGCCCGACGAGCACCGGGGTGCCATAGCCGAAATCGCGGTACTGGATCGCCGCGCGCAGCACGACTTCGTTTTCCGCCTCGGCGAACACGACGCGCTTGGGGTTTTCCTTGACCTGCTGATAGACGCTGGTGAGCGCCGAGGTCGTGGGATTGAGGCGAGCCTTGAGCTGCGTGCGGTAGGCGTCGAAATCCTCGATCGGCTTCTGCGCCACGCCCGATTCCATGGCCGCCTTGGCGACGGCGGAGGAAACCACTTCCATCAGGCGCGGATCGAACGGCGCGGGGATGATGTAGTCCAGCCCGAACGTATGGTTCTGGCCATAGGCCGCCGCCACTTCCTCGGGCACCGCTTCGCGCGCCAGTTCGGCGATGGCGCGGGCGGCGGCGATCTTCATTTCTTCGTTGATGGCGGTTGCCCGCACATCGAGTGCGCCGCGGAAGATGAAGGGGAAGCCGAGCACGTTGTTGACCTGATTCGGATAGTCCGAACGGCCGGTGGCCACGATGCAATCGGGGCGCGCCGCCTTGGCTTCGGGCGGGGTGATCTCGGGGTCCGGGTTGGCCATCGCGAAGATGATCGGCTGGGGCGCCATCGTCTTGACCATTTCGGGCGTGACCGCGCCCTGCACTGACAGGCCTAGGAAGATGTCCGCCCCCCGCATCGCTTCTTCGAGCGTGCGGTGGGGGGTATCGATCGCGTGGGCGGACTTGAACTGATCGATGCCCGCGCGGCCGACGTAGATCACGCCCTTGCTGTCGCACATCGTGACGTTGTTGTGGCGTACGCCCATCGCCTTGATCAGCGCGGTGCAGGCGATGGCAGCAGCGCCCGCCCCATTCACCACGACCTTGACGTCGGCCAGATTGCGCCCGGTGAGGAAGCAGGCATTGAGCAGGCCGGCGGCGGAAATGATCGCAGTGCCATGCTGGTCATCGTGCATCACCGGGATCTTGAGGCGTTCTTTCAGCGCCTGTTCGATGATGAAGCATTCGGGCGCCTTGATGTCTTCAAGGTTGATGCCGCCGAAGCTCGGCTCCATCAGCGTGACCGCATCGATGATCGCCTGCGGGTCCTCGGTCGCCAGTTCGATATCGATCGAATCGACGTCGGCAAAGCGCTTGAACAGCACCGCCTTGCCTTCCATCACCGGCTTCGAGGCCAGCGCGCCGAGGTTGCCAAGCCCGAGGATGGCCGTGCCGTTCGAGATCACTGCAACAAGGTTGCCCTTGGCGGTATAATCATAGGCCGTAGCGGGATCTTCGGCGATGGCGCGCACTGGCACGGCGACGCCGGGCGAATAGGCGAGGCTGAGATCGCGCTGCGTGGCCATCGGCTTGCTGGCGATGATCTCGATCTTACCGGGGCGGATCGTGTTGTGGTAGAACAGCGCTTCCCGTTCGGTGAAGCGGACATTGCTCTCGTCGGTCATCGTTTTCCCCTCGGCGCGCAGGCAGCAAGGACCACGACCGGTCCCGCGCAGACCATGCCGCCCGTTTACCGGTCCTTAGAGCGCCAGTCCGGAAAACCCAAGGGGCGCACCGCGAAAAGCAGGCTGCGGCCTTCCTGCCAGACCAGCTGGAGCCGCGAATCGGCGTGACGCGGCAAGCCCGTATCGATCAGCCACACGTAATCGACTCGCTCGATCGGGGCATACTTGAGCGCGGTATCGACACTGCGCATCCGCCCGCCCTGACATGCGCGCGACCACACGAATTCGGATGGATCGGCGGTGAAATTGCGCCCCGGCCGGAAGCGCGGGATCACCATGTGCAGCCCGGGCACTGCCCACTGGTCGTTCACCCAAGCCTGCCGATAGAGGCTCGCAAGGCTGGCAAGGTGATCGCGCCGCGTGTTGCGCCAGGATTCCTCGATGCAGGAATGCTCGACGAAGGCGAGGACGCGGCTGCCCGGTTCGACATGGTGGAGCGCGGAAAGCTGCTTGCGATAATCATCGGCATAGGCCGCGAAGCTGGCCCCTGTGACGATAAGCCGGGTGCCCAGCAGCAGCATGCCGGCAAAGGCGATGATCCGTGCCCGCTCCAGCCCGGCGCGGCTCCAGTCCTGCAGGCCCAGCAGCAACATGCAGGCCACCGGCAGCAGGCGCACATCGACAAAGGCACTGCCGTTGATGTCGCTCGGGATCGCGATGAACAGCAGGAACACCAGCAAGCCAGGCAGGCCCAGTTGCCAGTTCCACCGCGCGCCCAGCAGCCAGCCAAACAGGATCAGGGCAAAGCACGCGATGCTAGTGGTGCCATCGAGCAGCAGCGATTGATCGCGCAGCGTCAGCGCGAAGTACCAGGCTTTCTGGTCCCACCGCCAGCGGTTCAGGCTTGCCGCCGGTTCGGGCGAAAGCGCTTTCCACAGCAGGATTGTCACCACGGTGGCGATCAGCGGCCAGCACAGCACAAACAGGCGCTTGGCAATCGCGCGCCAGTCTTGCTCATCGCGCAAACGGCGCCACTGCGCGGGGTGCCACCACCCGGCAGGCAGCCGGTCCAGTTCGCGGCCCAGCGCGTTGGCGCCGATCAGCAGGCCCAGCAGCAGCCCGCCAATGGCGTGGCACAGCATCGCCACGGGCTGCGCGGCGATCAGCAAGGCGGCGCGGTGTTTCGGCTTGTCTTCCAGCCAGACCGCGGCGGCAAAGGCCATCAGCGAAAGCCCGGTGGCGAGGATATAGTTGAGGAAGCCCGTGAGCAGCGGAAAGCTGAACACGAACATCAGCGCCCAGGGCGCGCCATGTCCGCCCTTGGGATTGAGCACGCGGATCGTGGCGAGGCAGCCGCCGGCAAACAGGCCGGTCGCCAGCACCGTGCTCCACCAGCCCGCCGCCAGAATGCCGAACTGCGCGCCGATCAGCTTGACGAGCACATCGCCGCCGATGTTGAGCGTGAACACCCACTTCCACGAGAAGTACTTCAGCAGCGGACTGCCGGGACCGGCCGCCTCGATGGCAGCGGCGCCCATGTGGCCGGGAATGTCGATCAGCGGCGGCACTTCGACCAGTGCGAAGGGCAGGCACACGAGCACGACCGCAATGAGGATGCCGGGCACGCTGAGCCAGGGCAGCGCTGCCGCCCGTTCCCACAGCGCCCTGAGGCCTGCCGGCAATGTCTTGTCGCGAACCTGCATCAACCCCAGTTCACTCTCCTATCGGACCACCCCGGGATGCCCCGGCCGTACATCCAGAAAGACCCCCGGAAGCACGCGCCTCCCAAGACCCCTCGAAGCATTCCGCCTGCCCATGCCCGGAAATGTCGATATCCGGTGCCGATTGTTTGAGAAACCGCTGCGGCTGGTCTAGCCACCAGCGCGTGACCTCCCATGCCCCAACTCCGATGATGGCGCAATATCTTGCGCTGAAGGCGCAGGCCGAAGGCTGCCTGCTGTTCTACCGCATGGGCGATTTCTTCGAACTGTTCTTCGAGGATGCGAAGATCGCCGCCAGCGTGCTCGATATCGCGCTCACCAGCCGGGGCGAACATGGCGGCGCGCCGATCCCGATGTGCGGTGTGCCGGTGCATTCGGCGGAAGGATACCTCGCGCGGCTCATTCGCGCCGGGTGCCGCGTGGCGATTGCCGAACAGACCGAAACGCCCGAGGAAGCGCGCAAACGCGGCGGTTCGAAGGCGCTGGTGGCGCGCGATATCGTCCGCTTCGTGACGGCGGGGACGCTGACCGAGGACGCGCTGCTCGAACCGCGCCGCGCCAATGTGCTGGCGGCTGTCTGCACGGTGCGCGAACGCGTTGGCATTGCGGCCTGTGATATCTCCACCGGACGGATGGAACTGGAGGAATGCCCGCCCGATTCCATTGCCGCAGCGCTGGCCCGGCTGGGGGCCACCGAATTGGTGATGGCGGAGGGTTGCGGGCTCGATCTGGCCGAGGCTGCGCCGCGTCCCGCACGTGCCTTCGCTTCGGCGCGCGGTGCAGACCGGCTGATGGCGCTGCACGGCGTGGCGACGCTCGATGGTTTCGGCACGTTCAGCCACGCGATGCTGGCCGCTGCCGCCGGGTTGATCGACTATCTGGAGCATGTTGGGCGCGGCAGCCTGCCGCTGCTGCTGCCGCCCGTGGTGCGCGAAGCCGCCGCGTTCATGGCGATGGACGAGGCGACGCGCGCCAGTCTCGAAATCCTCAGCGCATCGGGTGGCGGGCGCAAGGGCAGCCTGATCGAGGCGATTGACCGCTGCGTGACGAGTGCGGGCGCGCGGCTGCTGGCGGAAGACCTTGCCGCGCCGCTCACCGACCTTGCCGCGATCCGCGCGCGGCTGGAACTGGTCAGCTGGCTGCACGATGATCCGCTGCTGCGCGGCGACCTTCGCGCCGTGCTGCGCGCCGCGCCGGATATTGGCCGCGCGCTGGGCCGCGTGGTTGCGGGACGAGGTAGCCCGCGCGATCTGGGGCAATTGCGCGATGGTCTGGCCGAAGCGCAGCGCTTGCGAGCCGTGCTTGCGGCGCGGAGCGACCGTCCGGTGCTGGCCGACGCCTTGCTTCCCGCGCTCGGCGGGCATGGCGCGCTGATCGATCTCTTCGCCCGCGCGCTCGTGCCCGCGCCGCCGACCGAACGCGCCAGCGGCGGGTTCATTGCGGCGGGCTATGACGCGGCGCTCGATGCCTTGCGCGATGCGGCGGGCAATTCGCGCCGCGCGATTGCGGCGCTGGAAGCGCGCTACCGCGAGGAGACGAACACGCCCGCGCTGAAGATCCGGCACAACGGCGTGCTGGGCTATTTCATCGAAGTGCCCGCGCGCCATGCCGACCGGCTGATGCAGCCGGACAGCGGCTTCACCCACCGCCAGACGATGGCGGGCGCGGTGCGCTTCAACGCGCTGGCGCTGCACGAGGAAGCGAGCCGGATTGCCGAGGCGGGCGGCCATGCGCTGGCGGCAGAGGAAGCGCATTTCGAGGACCTGACCGCCCGCGCCGTGGCCGCGCGGGAAGCTATCGCGCAGACCGCCGCCGCGCTGGCCCGGATTGATGTGGCCGCCGGGCAGGCCGAGCGCGCGGCGGAAGGCGGCTGGTGCCTGCCGCAGCTTTCGGACAGCACCGCCCTTTCCATTCGCGGCGGGCGGCACCCGGTGGTCGAAGCTGCACTGGCGGCGCGCGGGGAACGCTTCGTCGCAAATGACTGCGCGCTTGCGCCGCATGATCGGCTCTGGCTGATCGGCGGGCCGAACATGGGCGGCAAGTCCACCTTCCTGCGCCAGAACGCGCTGATCGCGATTCTTGCGCAGGCCGGCGGCTTCGTGCCTGCCGAGGCGGCGGAGATCGGGATTGTCGACCGCCTGTTCAGCCGGGTCGGCGCGGCGGACAATCTGGCGCGCGGGCGCTCCACCTTCATGGTCGAGATGGTCGAGACGGCGGCGATCCTCGCGCAGGCGGGCGAGCGCAGCTTCGTGATCCTCGACGAGGTGGGGCGCGGCACCTCCACCTATGACGGTCTGGCGCTGGCGTGGGCCGTGGCCGAAGCGGTGCATGAAGTGAACCGCGCGCGCTGCCTGTTCGCAACGCATTATCACGAACTCGCGCGGCTGGCGGAAACCTGCGATGCGCTCTCGCTCCACCATGTCCGCGCGCGGGAATGGAAGGGCGATCTGGTGCTGCTGCACGAATTGGCGGAAGGGCCTGCCGACAAGAGCTACGGCCTTGCCGTGGCGCGGCTGGCCGGGGTGCCCGCGCCAGTGGTGAAGCGCGCGAAAGCGGTGCTCGACCGGCTGGAGAAGGGCCGCGCCGCAACGGGCGGTCTGGCGGCAGGGCTGGATGATCTGCCGCTGTTCGCTGCCGCTATGGAAGCGGCGGAGGAGAAGGTCGATGCGCTGCGCGACAAGCTGGGGGCCATCGATATCGATTCGCTCAGCCCGCGTGCGGCGCTTGATCTGCTCTATGAACTGAAGCGCGAATTGTGAGCACGTGGCGGGCCTTGCTGCTGGCCGTGCTGGCGTGCCTTGCGGTGCCGCTGGCCGCCAAGGCCCCGGAAAAGCCAGTCCAGCTCGATCAGGAGCTCTATCGCACCGTGGTGGAGCGCGTGCGCGAGGGCGAGAATTTCTACCCGGCGACGATGGATGCGCAGCGCGAGCGGCAATACCCGGTGCAGCCCGCGTTGGCCGTCCGCCCGCCGACGATGACCTATGGGCTGGCGCTGCTGCCGAGCACGGCCGCACGCACCGCCGCCCTGATTGCGCTGCTGTTCGGCGCACTGATTGCCCTGCGGCAGAGCCTTGCGGACCACCCGCCTGCCGAGGCGCTCGGCATGGTGGCGCTGGCCGTTGCGGGGCTGTTCGGCGCATTCTTTCCA
>JBIPOH010000161.1:0-7279 GCA_044379435.1 Novosphingobium sp. | reverse complement strand
ATCCATATCCTTGCGGATCACCATCGGGCTGATCGCCTGAAGGATCATGTTGTCATGAACCGGATCGGCCATGCTCTGCAGGCTCTGGTTCAGCTCGAGGATATAGGCCGGCGTGAGGAACAGCGAGCTGGGCAGATGCGTGGCATCCGTTGCATGCAGATCGGTGTTGCGCATCGCCAGTTCAGCCCACGAGTCGGCTTCGAGCTGGTTGAGCAGGTTCATGCCCTGCGAACGGCTGAGGTAGTAGAAGCGGTCACCACCCTGCAGATTTTCCATCTGCACTTCGAACACGAAGTTGAAGGTCGAGCCGAGCAGGCCGCCGAACGCCATCTTCTTTTCAGCGAGGCCGCCGATCCAGAAGTCGACGAGGTTGAGGCCGGATTCCTCGCCAGCCCATGTGCCGGTGCTGTTGAGGAAGTCCATACGGTCGGCCGGCTCACCGTTCCCGCCCATGACGAGGAGGATGGCCGCATCGCGCTTTTCCTCGACCGTGACGGCATTGAGGATCGACTGGTGCTGACCATAGGCGGCGATGAAGTTGATCACCGAAGCCGGGGTCTTGATCGCCAGTGCGAAATCGAACCAGCTACCATAGGGTTCCAGCTGCGAGTCGCCGGTCTGGGCGAAGAAATCGGCGCGCACTGCATTGAGCGACGGCACGCCGGTATCCCGGCCGCGAGCGATGTTGAGCGCGGCGAGATCGAGGGGCAGGCCGACGAGGTTGTTGCGGAGGGCGCCCGTGACGTATTCGTCGATTTCGTTGCCGACCTGGCGGCTCATGCCGCGGATGATGGCACCAGCCGCTTCTTCGGAAGTGGCGCCAGCCGCTTCGTATGCCACCGGATTGAGGAAGGCTTCGATCAGGCCCATGTCGGTCTGTGTCTGGCCATCCGCGCTGATCATCGGCACGGTTTCATTGAGCTGCGAGTGGCCGAAGCGGTACACGGCATGCGCAAATTCAGCGGTGATCGCCGGATCGATGTCGACGGTGTTCGAGAACACGAAGGCATCGATGTTCGGGCTGACGAGGCGCACGAACTCTTCGAACACGAGGTGCTGGTAGACCTGCTCGGTGGCGAAGCGCGCCCCTTGGAACAGGCGCTCACCGTTCCACTCCAGCGTGGTGGTGTCCAACGGGATTTCGGCAACTTCAACCGACAGCCACTCGTTGAGCAAGGCTACGTCGCCATTGGCGATCAGTTCGGCCTTGATCTGTTCGATGCGGTTGTTGTGTTCGGAATGGAACACGTGGTGGATGGCGGTCAGGGCGATGTTCTCGTTTCCGCGGCCATCACCGACGATGTAGTGCTTGTCGAGCAGTTCGTTGTCGTAAGTCGCGCGGTTGCCACGGGCATCAAGCGGAATGGCATTGCCCACCTCGAGATCGGCATCGGCGGTCTGGCCGACCTTCGGCTCGGCGTTGTGAGCGATATCCATAAGGAAGGGGTGGCCGGTCAGCATAGCGATGCTGGTCGACACGGGCGCAGCAGGATTGCCTTCGACAAGCGTATCCTGTCCGGTGACGAGCTGGGGGAAGCCGTTCGCACCCGGAATGAAGTTGCCGTAAAGGTCAGTGGCAAGCAGCGGAATGTCATGAACATTCATGTCGCTGAGCTCGATGCCCAGGATCTGGCTGGCTTGCAGCTTAACGTCTGCCCAGGTCGGCGGGCCGCCATTGGCACCTTCGAGCAGCCAGCCGGTCGCGACAGGCTTGCCATCAACCAGCTTGTATTCGCGCAGGAACACCTGCTGCGATTCATTCGAACCATAGGTCTGGTTGAGGTCGATCCATGGCGTAGTGTCGTTGACCACTTCGCGCACGTCATCCGCTGTGCCGAGGATGCCGTCCAGCCCGGGCTGGTTGGTGGCGCGGGACAGGACCATGAAGTTGGTCTGGCTGCCCGGAACATAAAGCGGATCATCCGGCTGGAGCGGAATGAACACCGTGCCGCTGCCGCCCTTGTTGATGCTGGTCAGGCCGTGATCGAAGAACTGGCCGAAGATGGTCATGAAACCATTGAGCGGCGCCGTGCTGCCGAGGTCGGTCATGACGTTGGGCATGACGAGTTCGCCGTTCTGCATTTCGATGCCGGCAAGGCCGAGCTGCGTGGTCGCTTCGGCGACTGCGGCATCGCGCGCAACATAGGCCTCATCGCGCGCCAGGGCTGCTGCCGTGCGTTCAGCGAATTCGGGGCCGCTGGTGGGGTCAGCGGCCGCGGCCAGCGCGGTATCAGCGACAATCAGCGCCTTGTCGGCGGCTTCGGCAGCAAGGATGGTGATCTTGGCGGCATCGGCCGCGGTCATCACGCTATCATAAAGCGTGCCGCTGGTGATGCCGACATAGGACAGCGCCGAAATGACCGCAAACGGGTTCTTCAGCGACTGATCGGCGATCAGGTTGGAGATGATGCGCGGCTGGCTGTCGTAGACCGAGCCCGAGAGGTTCGCATAGCTGGTCGGCGCGCCGGTGCGCGGGTTGGGTTCAGCCGGGTTCCACACCGGGGTCGTCTGGCGCGGCATCAGCTGGTCGGCTGCGCCGCCGGTCGTGTCGACGAGGTTGTTGTACTGGCCCGTGACGGTGCGCAGGCCATACGGCGTCAGCGCGTTGAGCGGATTGCCGAGGTGATCGACCAGCTGGCCGGTCGCCGTGTGATTCTCGGCAATCTTGATCTGCTTCATGATGTGCACGAGGTCGTTGATGTTGAGCTTCAGCATTTCATGCTCCTGGGTGACGGTGTGTCTGAGGAAGTTTGACGAAGTATCTTGGTTGATTTCAGGATGTGCTTTCCGCCTGCCGTGGGTGGCGAAGCGGCAGTTTCCCTGCCTTGCGGAGGTAAACTGACTGGGTAACCATTCTCAGGGATCGCTTCGTGCCGCATCCCTCAAATGAAGGATGCCGAGTGCTAAGATGCGATTTTTTATAGTAAAAATTTCCTTAATCACTGACAAAAGTTAGGGCACTTCTGGGCATATTGACAAATTTTCCGAAGATTAATTTAGTTAAACGCAAGTAAAGGCGCACCCAGCCACGAAGTTGTGGTGGTTTCTTTGGGGAATTTGGAAATGTTTCGGAGTGTGTCTGGCGTGTGAACTTTGATCTACGCGCAGATGGGGTGGTCCAGGCCACGGGGCGCCGGACAAAGAGCTGCCATCACCGCACATGCCGGGCGGCGGGATCAGTTCTGCAAGTGTTGGTCTGGTGTGGGCTGCGGCCAGTCAGGATGATCCGGACTGGCCGCAGGCGGCGTTACTGCCGGAAAGCTTTGCCGATCTGATCGAGCAGCGGCTTGAAGATGTAGTGCATGAACGAAAGCGCTTCGGTCTGGATATAGGCCTCGACGGGCAAGCCCACCCCGACGTTGCGGAAGGCTGCCTGGTTCAGCGCGCCATCGTCCGCCGCGATCCGGACCAGATAGTAGGGCTGTCCCGTCCGGGGATCTTCGGTCCGATCGGGCGAGACGAACTGGACCCGGCCATCGGCTTCAGGCGATGTCTGCACCGAAGAAAACTTCAGGCGCACGCGCTGGCCGATCTTCACCTGATCGATATCGTTCGGGCTGACCCGGACTTCGGCAATCAGGCTGTCGTTCGTCGGCACGATGCGCAGGATCGCCTGGCCGGGCGGGACTGCGCTGCCCGGCGTGATGAAGGCGATCGAATCCACCAGCCCGTCCTGCGGGGCGCGGACCGATGACCGATCAAGCACATCGTTGGCGTTCACTGCCCGCAATTCGCTCTCGCCCAGTTCAGAAACGACCTGGTTGAGTTCTTGCCCCGCGACAGAGCGGATATTGTGGTTGTTGTAGCCGATCTCGCGATTGATTTCGGAAATTCGGGCCTGGCTCTGCTGTATGCTGGCCTCCAGCGTGCCGATTTCGCCGCGCAGCGAAACGTCCGAGCGTTCGATTTCGTTGAGCCGATTGATCGTGACCAGCTCCTCCTTGTAGAGTTGGCGCAGGCCTGACAGTTCGGGCGCGAGCAGCGCCTTCTGCTTGCGCAGCGAAGCAACGCGCGAACGCAGGCCCGTGATCTCGGCCTCCAGCTGGTTGCGCCGCGCCGCCAGCATGGCATTCTGCGCCCCGGTGCTGGCCCGCCTTGCCTCGAACAGCTTGCGTTCGCGGGTGATCGCTTCCTGTGCGGTCGGGTCGCCGGGGGCGGCGCCTGCGGCGGTGAAATTCGCGCGTCCCGCTCCGGCCAGTTCGGCCTCCAGCCGGTCCTTGCGAGCGGCGAGGGCCACGCGGCTTTCGCCCGATTTCTCTGCTGCGGCAGCGGAGACATTGGTATCGAATTCCAGCAGCACATCGCCCTTCTTCACACGCTGGCCTTCCTTGACCAGAATGCGCGCGAGCGTGCCCCCGCCGGGATGTGAGATGGATTTGGTCTGCGAAGCAGCGGAAAGATTGCCCGGGGCAATCACCGCGCCCGAGATCTGCACCACGGTGCCAAGCAGCAGCACGCCGATGAAGGCAGTGCCAATCGCGATGAAGGCGCGCAGGCTGGTCTTTGCGTCCATGGCGATATCGCCGTCGTCGGTAAGGTCAGGGGTGTGGGCAGGGGGCATTGCTTGGGGTTGCACCAGAGCGGTCATCGTATGATCCTCTTGTTTCAGGCAGCGGACATTGCGCGCACGTTGCTGGCGGCTTTCATCGTCGCCAGCACTTCGTCGCGCGGGCCAAAGTGGCGGACCCGGCCATCCATGATGTAAAGCAGGTGGGTGCAGTAGCGCAGCACCGACTGGCGGTGTGTCACCACCAGCGAGGTGCGGCGGTTCTTGCGCAGTTCGATCAGCGCCGAGCTGAGCGCCTGCTCACCCGCCGGATCGAGGTTGCTGTTGGGTTCATCGAGCACGATCAGCCGCGGGGCCATGTAGAGCGCGCGGGCCAGACCGATCCGCTGGCGCTGGCCAGCCGAAAGATTGCGGCCATCTTCGCCCACTTCGGATTCGTAGCCCTTGGGCAGCTTCAGGATCAGCTGGTGCACGCCCGCCAGTTGGGCTGCTGCGACAATCGCTTCGGAAGGCGCGGCCGGATCGAAGCGGGCAATGTTCTGTGCCACGGTCCCGGCGATGAGTTCCACGGTCTGCGGCAGATAGCCGATGTGCTGGCCAAGGGTGTCGGAGTCCCACTGGTCGAGCGTGGCGCCATCGAGCCGTACCTTACCCGAGGTCAGCGGCCAGGCGCCGACCAGCGCTCTGGCAAGGCTCGATTTGCCCGAGCCGCTCGGCCCGATCACGCCGACGATGGAGCCGGCCTCGCAGGCGAAGCTGATATCGTGAACCGTGGCGAGCTCCACTCCCGGCGGTGCGACCTTGAGTTCGGCCACTTCCAGCTGACCGGTCGGCGCGGGCAGCGCCGTGCGCTCGATCGCCCCGCCTGCTGCTGCATCGGCCTGCTCCAGCGTCTGGTTCAGCCGTGCCCAGCTGGCGCGCGCCTGCGAGAAATTGCGCCACTGTGCGATGGCCTGATCGATGGGGGCCAATGCGCGGCCCGCAAGGATCGAGCTGGCAAAGATGATCCCGCCGGAAACCTGCCCGTTGATCACCAGCCAGGCGCCAACCGTGAGCAGGGCCGACTGGATGAACATCCGGGTGGTCCGGCTGGAGGTGGAAATGATCGCGAGCTGCGAGACGACCTTGCGGTTCCGGTCGGAAAGGTCACGATTGACCGCAACATAGCGCTGCGCAAACCGCCCCTTCATGCCCAGGGACTGCAGCGTTTCGGCAGAGCGGCGCATGCGCTCGGCCAGCCGGCTGCGCTGGCCGGAAACGTCAGAGATCGAAGAACCCACGGTCTTGTTGATGCGTTCGGACAGGACCGTCAGCACGATCAGCACGATTGCGCCGGCCAGTGCGGCCACGCCCAGCCAGACATGCAGCAGGGACAGGATGCCGAGGAAGAACACGATCCATGGCAGATCCATCAGGGCCGATGGCCCCGGCCCGGCGATGAACGCGCGGATCTGGTCCAGATCCTTGAGCGGACTGGCCTTGTTCTCGCCCGCGCCGCCCTTCAGCGCAATCTCGTGCGCCGCGCGAATGGCGCGCGGTGCCAGCATAGCCTCGAAACCCTTGGCAATGTCGGAAAGGATGCCCGCGCGCAGCACTTCGAACAGGCCCTGCACGGCGTAGATGAAGGTCGAGAACAGGAACAGGCCCATAAGTGTGGCCATGTTCTGCGATGGCAGCGCTTTGTCGTAGACGAGCATCATGTAGAGCGAGCCATTGAGGGCAAGCATGTTGATGGCTGCCGAAAGGAAGAACAGCGCTGTGACATTGGCCTTCGAACGCTGGAAGGCACGGCGCAGAGGAGTGCCATGGGGTGTGCCTTGGGGCGTGCCGGGGGCCGGGCTGGCGCTCGGGGTTTTCTGGTTGGTCATCTCACCGGCTCCTGTTCAGTTTTTCTTCGCATTAAGCGGTTCGATCGTGCCAAGCGTGGCTCGGCGGCGGACAATGCATCGCAATCTTTGCGCACGCAGATCGTAGCAGGTGGTCTCTGCGTCGTTGAATTCGGCAAACCCGTCGATCGACAGGCGGTACATCACCTTGCCGTTGACGGTGATGCTCGAGAGGATGGGCAAGGGCCGTCCCGCAACGGCGCGTACGGTGCGCGCGATCACGGCCCAGTTTTCCTGTGCGGCAGCCTTCTGGTTGTAGGCACCCAGCTGGATGGCCCAGTTCATCGGTCCTACGGCGCGTGCAGCGTGCTTGACGCGGGCGGCACGAGCAGGGCGCAGCGTGCGGACCGCGGGCTTGCGGGCGGCGGGCTTGCGGGCTGTTGCCGGACTGGCGACGGGCGCAGCCAATGCCACCTGTGCAGTCGGCGGCGGCGCTGCCGTGACGGGTGCGGCCACCGGGGCCGGCTCGATCACAGGCAGTTCGGCCTCCGCAACTTTGGGCGCCGGCGGGGCTGCAATAGCGGTAGTGACGACAGGCGCCGTTGGTGCTTCTGCGAGAGCCACAGGCGCTGGTGCGGTTGCGGGCGTTGTGGCTGGTGCTGCCGTGACGGGTGCGGCAACCGGGGCCGGCTCGATCACAGGCAGTTCGGCCTCGGCAACTTCGGGCGCCGGCGGGGCTGCATTGTCGGTCGTGACGACTGGTGCCACCGGTGCTTCTGCGAGAGGCACAGGCGCTGGTGCAGGGGCGGGCGTTGCTGCAGGCGCTGCCGTGACGGGTGTGGCCACCGGGGCGGGCTCGATCACAGGCAGTTCGGCCTCGGCAACTTCTGGCACCGGCGGGGCTGCATTGTCGGTCGTGACGACTGGCGCCACCGGTGCTTCTGCG
>JBIPOH010000160.1:0-7315 GCA_044379435.1 Novosphingobium sp. | reverse complement strand
AAAGGCCTCCCCCATGCCCTGCATCACGGCGACTTCAGCCGGAAAACTGAGCATCACGTCCGCACCAGTCCAGTCGTCGCCGATGAAATGGCCCGAGGGGCGCAGGATATGCTCGAGATAGCCGAAGTGGGCCGCCAACTGCTCGTCGATGCGCGGCCGCAGCGGCGCGCCTGCCTCGCCCAGTCGCGAGACATAGAGGTTGAGGAGGATCGGGGTCATGGCCGAGCCTTCGGCGAAATGCATCAGTTCGTTGTGGCGCAGTGCATCGTCGGTGCCGGACGCAGGCAGCCATTTGCCACCGCCATGCGCATCGCACAGGTACTGCACGATCGCGCCCGATTCCTCGATCACCCGGCCATCCACTTCGAGCAGCGGCGACTTGCCGAGCGGATGCACGGCTTTGAGTTCGGGCGGTGCGAGATTGGTCTCGGCATCACGCAAGTGCACCTTCAGTTCATAGGCAACGCCCAGTTCCTCAAGCAGCCAGAGGACGCGCTGCGAACGGCTGTTGTTGAGATGGTGCAGAATGATCGACATAGGGCGTCCCTCCCGGAGTTTGCTTTGCCGGTCAGGCTAGGTTGTTTCTGCCGGGCAGCAAGCCTTTCCTGCGCGGGGCAAGAACCGGCGGGCACAAAACAAACCTGCGCGCTCCTTCCCGCGAGCGCCCGGAACCTCACAAAAAACCGGCGCGCTCCTTCCCGGGAGCGCGCCGGCCTTTGGACTGGCGGCGGAGTGCGGGGGCTGTCCCCGCCGCCTGAAGGTTCAGATGTCGTCGTCCGCGTCCGGACCGACCATCAGGCCTTCGGCGACCTTGTCGGTCTGGCCGCGAATGGCGGCTTCCAACTTGTCGCAAAGTTCACGATGTTCGCGCAGATACGTCTTGGCATTTTCACGGCCCTGCCCGATCCGGATCGAATCGTAGCTGAACCATGCGCCCGACTTTTCGACGATCCCGGCCTTGACGCCGAGATCGAGAATCTCGCCGATCTTGGAAATTCCCTCGCCGTACATGATGTCGAATTCGACCTGCTTGAAGGGCGGGGCCACCTTGTTCTTGACGACTTTCACGCGGGTGGCGTTGCCGACGATATCGTCGCGGTCCTTGATCTGGCCGGTGCGGCGAATGTCGAGGCGGACCGAGGCATAGAACTTGAGCGCGTTGCCGCCCGTGGTCGTCTCCGGATTGCCGTACATCACGCCGATCTTCATGCGCAACTGGTTGATGAAGATCACCATGCAGCGCGAGCGGCTGATCGAACCGGTCAGCTTGCGCAAGCTCTGCGACATGAGGCGCGCCTGCAGGCCGACGTGGCTATCGCCCATCTCGCCCTCAATCTCGGCACGGGGCACCAGCGCGGCGACCGAATCGACCACCAGCACATCGATCGCGTTCGAGCGCACGAGTGTATCGACAATCTCCAGCGCCTGTTCGCCCGTATCGGGCTGCGAGACGATCAGTTCATCGATATTGACCCCCAGCTTCTTGGCATAGACCGGATCGAGCGCGTGTTCGGCATCGACGAACGCCGCCGTGCCGCCGCCCTTCTGCGCCTCGGCAATCACGTGGAGCGCGAGCGTGGTCTTGCCCGAACTTTCCGGCCCGTAGACCTCGATCACCCGGCCGCGCGGGAGACCGCCTACGCCGAGCGCGATATCAAGCCCGAGCGAGCCGGTGGAAATCGCCTCGACCTGCATCGTCTCCTTCGAGCCCAGCCGCATGGCCGAACCCTTGCCGAACGCCTTGTCGATCTGTGCGAGCGCTGCATCGAGCGCCTTCTGACGGTCCATGTCCTTGTCTTTGCCTTCCTGGATAAGCTTCAATTGCGCCGCCATGGCTTGCTTCCCCTTGCTAGTGATGGCCGACATGCACCGTCAACACCAGCCTTGTACCCAGTTTGTTCTACAGGAACAAGGGGGGAACGAAATTTTGCCTCAACGGCCCGCCTGATGGACCTTTAACGCTGAAACACAAAGATTAATTTCAGCGATCACAAGCCTGCCGCAGCGTAAACGGGCCAACTCCTGCACGAATGGAGTGAAAAGTTTTCCGGCAAGAAGGGCGACTCGCCTGGCGGCGCAGCGCCCTCCGGAGCCCGGCAGTTGACAGTCCTTGCGCGGTGCGTAAGTTTTGCTGCGCCGCACAATCGTCGGGTTCCGGCCTGCGGAAGGGAAAGCCAGATGAAGCGCACGCCATCCTCCGCCTTGGCCATTCTCGGCCTTTTCCTTGCCGCTTCGGTCCCGGCCACCCCTTCCCACGCGCAGTCTGCCGATCATGCCGTCCGCGCCATGCCGATCAATGCGCACCTCACCGCGTTCTATCAGGGCCGCCCGGAGGAAGCCGCAGTTAAGCCCGGCCCGCGCACTTGGCCCGATCTTGGCGCGATCTTCGTCGGCGTGGCGACTTACGCGATCCACGACGGTGATACCGCGCTGGTCTATGACACCTTCACCGATACCGCGTCGGCGCAATGGGTGCGTGATTGGCTGGCCAAGGCCGGCGTTCGCCACTTCATCCTCGCCACCAGCCACTGGCACCTCGATCATATCGGCGGCAACGCGGTCTACGCCGATTCCCTGCGCATCGCGACCGAGGCGACGCGCCGCAAGCTGGAAGACAAGCGCGCCGCCATCGAAGCGGGCACCGAAGAAGGCCCGCCTGTCATCAATCCGCTCCTCACCCCCACCCTTGGCCTCGCGCCCGAAAGCCCGGTCACGCTGATGATCGGCAAAGTGCGCACGGTGCTGCACCCCGTCGCGATCCATTCCGCCGACGGCCTTGTCATCGAACTGCCGGATGACAAGCTGCTGCTGGCCGGTGACACGCTGGAGGACACCGCAACTTTCGTGGCCGAGCCGCAATCGATCCCGCAGCAATACAAGGCGCTGGGCGACATGCGCGGCTGGGGTTTCACCAAGATCCTGCCCAACCACGGCCATCCCGCCATGATTGCCGCAGGCGGCTATGGCCTTGGCCTGATCGATGCCACACGCAGCTATATCCGCGCGCTGGTCGAGCATTCGCACGACGCAGATTTCCAGCAGCAGCCGCTCACCGGCTTCGTGAGCGAGGCCGTGAAGCGCGGCGATGTCAGCCTGTGGTGGCCATACCGCGATGCCCATGCCAACAACCTCGCGGTCGTGGCCAAGGCCTGGGGCAACCAGCCGCTTCCGGTATTCGAAACCGCGCCCTGAACGGGCTCAGCGAACCGGATCAGCGCGCCTTCAGCACATCCTCCACCGCCGTGCAGATCTGCGTCACGCTGAACGGCTTGGCGAGGAAATACATGTTGGGAATATCGATCTCGCGCCGCAGCTGCTCTTCGGCATAACCCGACATGAACAGCACCGGCAGATCGGGCCGCAGATTGCGAATCTCGCGCGCCATGGCCGGACCGTCCATGCTTGGCATCACCACGTCGGACAGCACGAGATCGAACTCCTCGCCCGCCGCAATCGCCCGGCCCAGCGCTTCGAGGCCGTCCTCGCCGTCGCTTGCGGTCGTCACTTCATAGCCCTGCCGCGAAAGGGCGCGTTCGGCCACCGCGCGCACGGTATCCTCGTCCTCCACCAGCAGCACGCGCCCGCCGCCAGACCACTGCTTGCGCGGCGCGGGCAGCCTTGCTGCTGTCGCCGCAGCAGCCGCTTCGGCAACATCTGCTGCATCGGGCACATGCACGGGCAGGTAGATCGTGAAGCGCGTGCCCTTGCCCACTTCGCTTTCGGCAAAGATGAACCCGCCCGATTGCTTGACGATACCGTAGACTGTCGAAAGGCCGAGCCCGGTGCCCTTGCCCTTTTCCTTGGTGGTAAAGAACGGCTCGAAGATCTTTCCGATCTGCGCGGGCGGGATCCCCTGCCCGGTATCCTCCACGATCAGCGCGGTGTAATCGCCGATGGGCAGGATCTCGCTCTTCATCGAGCGCACGTCGGCCGCCGTCACCCGCTTGGTCTTGAGCCGCAGCACCCCGCCGCTCTTGGCCGAAGGGATCCCGCCCGATGCGCCGATTCCCGCCATCGCATCGCGCGCGTTGACCGCAAGGTTGAGCAGCACCTGCTCCAGCTGCACCGGATCGGCGCGGACGAGGCCAAGGCCGCGGTCGTGGGTCACTTCGAGCTGGATTTTCTCGCCCAGCAGGCGTTTCAGCAGCGTGGAAATCTCCGCGACCACATCGGGCAGCTGCAAGACTTCAGGCCGCAGCGTCTGCTGGCGCGAGAAGGCGAGCAGCTGCCGCGTCAGGCTGGCGGCGCGGTTTGAATTGGCGCGGATCTGCTGGATATCGTCATAGTCGCTGTCGCCCGGGGTGTGACGCATCAGCATGAGATCGCAGTATCCGATGATCGCGGTGAGCACGTTGTTGAAATCATGCGCCACGCCGCCTGCCAGTTGGCCCACCGCCTGCATCTTGGTCGCCTGCGCGATCTCGCGCTTGAGCCGGGTTTCCTCCGACGAATCCTTCAGGCTGAGGATCACCGCGCCTTCGCCCAGCCCGCGCACCCCGGCAAGGCTAAGCGAGACCGGATCTTCCGGCGCAGAGCGCAGCCGCACGGCCACATCCCCCGCGCCGCCGCTGCCTTGCGCAAGGCGCCGCACCGCATCGGCCAGCGCGCCCTTGTCCTCGCGGATCACGAGGTCTGACGGATAGGGCGGCGGCCCGCTTTCATCGTGCCCTGCTGCGCGCAGGAAGGCCTTGTTGGCAAACAGGAACCGCCCGTCGCGGTCGGTCATGGCAAGCCCCAGCGGCAGCCGCGAGAGCAGCGCCTCGATCTGCGGAATGCCGGTCCGCGTATCGCCCAAGCCGCCCTGGTTGTCGATCAGGAGGAACAGCGAAGCAGTCTGCGCCGGGTCTGCCGCCGCCGATCCGATCGCGACCGCATCGGGATCGGCAATCGGCACATGCAGCATCCGCACCGAAGCCCCGCGCGTGCCCTCGCGCGCATAGAAAATGCGCTCCTGCTCGTCGGCACTGAAGAAGCCGACGAAATCACTGCCCGCCACATCCGCATCGGCATCGCCCGCTGCCCGCATAGCAAACAGGGCATTGGCGGCATGGATACGCCCGTCGGGGGCCACAGCAGCCAACTGGATACCTTCGCGCGCCAGCGCCTTGCCCAACTTGCCGCGCACATGGTCGATCACCTCGTCCAGCGGATCGCGCCGCACCACAGGCGCAAAGCGCCAGATCAGGAAATCCTGCCCACGCCCAGCACGATCGATCTGGAGCTGCCATTCGCGCCCGCCTGCAAGGATCGGCTCATGCACTGCGCTGCCATCACGCCAGGCAGCCCGCGCGGCAGATTCGAGCGCTTCGCTGGCCGGTCCGTCCAGCCCGAGACGGGGCGGCACGGCGCTGAGGCCGAAGCATTCGGAAAAGCGCGCATTGGCGCAGGTCAGTCGTCCGGCACGATCAATGATCGCGGTTGCCTCATCGCCCCGCTCGATCGCAGCGTGCGTGACGGACCAGTCAGGCGGCGCGAAATCGGCCACCTCGGCCGGTTCGCGCTGCCGCGTGGCATACGTCAGCGCGATGGCAAGGCAGCCCGTTCCCATCGCATAGGCGAGCGCGGCAATCGGCTCCCCCGTCGCGGCCCACAGCACCACCGCACTGGCGGCAATGCCCAGCGCCACCAGCACCCGTTCGCGCCAGCGCGGCTCATCCGCAGGCGGTGCCCCGGCGGTAAGGGTGCGCACGCTCATCCCCGGCCCGCTGCCTCGTTCCGCGCCTCGGACGCGCGGCCAAGGCGAACGCGGCGGCGGCGCGCGGTCCACAGCCGCCACAGGATGATCGCGGCGAAATAGCCGACAATGGCCGAAACCAGCGAGATGACAAACAGCCCCAGCAGCAGCGCCGGAGCCGCTGACGAAAGCACCCAAGCGGCCCATTCACCGACGCCTGCGCCCTTGTCGATCAGTGCCTGAAACGTGGTGAGATCGGCATCGAGGCCCAGGAAACTGCCCAGCCACAGCGCGCAGAGCAGGATCATGGGCGTGGTCGCCGGGTTCGACAGCAGCGTTGCCCCCGCCGCCAGCGGCACGTTGCCGCGAAACGGCACGCACATCAGCGCGGCACCCACGATTTGCACCCCCGGAATCAGCGCGAAGATGCCCACGAACAGGCCAACCGCCACGCCGCGCGGCACCGAACGGCGGGTATAGCGCCACAGTTCGGGCCGCGCCGCCAGCGGGCGGACAAAGCGGTTCTTGACCAGCGCCTCACGCGAGGGGACCGTGCGCCGCACCCAGCCGGGTACGCGCTCGCGCCGGGATGCGCCCGTCTCGCGCTCACCCATGTTCGCGCATGATTCTGGCTTTATCGCGCTGCCAGTCGCGATCCTTGATCGTGGCGCGCTTGTCGGCGTTGTTCTTGCCCTTCGCCAGCGCGAGTTCGACCTTGGCGCGGCCACGCCCGTTGAAATAGACCGAAAGCGGCACCAGCGTCATGCCCTTGCGCTCCACCGCGCCGGTAAAGCGGGCGATCTCGCGCTCCTTCAGCAGCAGCTTGCGCGGGCGCTTGGGCTCGTGGTTGTAGCGGTTGCCGTGGCTGAATTCGGGCACGTTGGAATTGACGAGCCACACCTGCCCGTCCTTCACTTCTGCATAGCTCTCCGCGATGGAGCCTTCGCCGAAGCGCAGCGATTTCACTTCGGTGCCAGTGAGCGCGATCCCCGCCTCGTAGACGTCTTCGATGAAATACTCGAAGCGCGCGCGGCGGTTTTCGGCGACGATCTTCTTCTTGTCGAAGGCGGGCGGGGTGGGACGGACCATAGACATCGCCATGTAGGCTGCCCCCGCCGGAAAGAAAAGGGAGCCTGCGCCAGTGAGAGCTTGCCAAGCGCTCGCTGCAATGCACAAAAGGCGCCCAAAGCACTCACCGGAGCTACCATGGACCTTTCAGGCAAGATCACTCTGGTCACTGGCGCGGCCAGCGGCATCGGCCTCGCCATCGCGCAGCGCTATGCGAGCGCTGGCGCCAAGGTCGCCATCGCCGATCTGAAGATGGACGCCGCCGAGGCTGCCGCCGCCGCGATCAACGCCTTGCGCCCGGGCGCAGCGATGCCAGTGGCAATGGACGTGACCGACGAGGATCAGGTGAACGCGGGCGTCGCCGCCGTGGTCGCCGCATGGGGCACCGTCGATGTGCTCGTCTCCAATGCCGGCATCCAGATCGTCAACCCCATCGAGCAGTTCGCCTTCGCCGACTGGAAGAAGATGCTGGCGATCCACCTCGATGGCGCATTCCTTACCACCAAGGCCGTGATCCCGCACATGTACGCGCAAGGGTCAGGCGCGATCCTCTACATGGGTTCGGTCCACTCG
>JBIPOH010000159.1:0-7356 GCA_044379435.1 Novosphingobium sp. | reverse complement strand
ATAGCCGGCCAGCGCGGCCTTCCAGTCCTGGCGCATGAGAGCGGCCTGCGCGGCAGCCGCGAGCTGTTCGTTGCGCTTCAGCTGCGGCGCCTGCAACCGGGCCAGCAGCGGGCCAGCCGCTGGATCATTGGCCGCACGGGCGGCCCGCACGGCCAGATCAAGCTCGCGCTGGCCCGCCAGCACGCTATCGGACAGCGGCCGCAGGGTGCGCAGCGACCCTGCGGCATCACCCACCGCCAGCTGCGCTTCGGCCAGCATAAGCCGGGCAAAGGGATTCTGCGGCGAAAGCAGCAGCGCCTGGGCAAACATGGCGCGGGCCTGTTCGGGATGGCCCAGTTGCAGCAGCGCCTCGGCATAGCTCATGCCATTGGCGGAACGCGGATCCAGCGAGCTTTCCTGCGCGGCAAGAGTCTTGCGAACAGTTGCCCAATCGCCCTTCTCGGCGGCGAACTGGACGGTGAGGTCAATCACTTCGGGATGGCTGGGAATGATCTTCGCCGCACGCCCGACGAGCGCGACCGCGGCATCGAGCCGGCCCTGCTGGGCGCTGAGGCTAGCCAGCGCGGTCAGCGGCTCGACCCGCTTGGGATAAGCCGCCGCCGCCGCCGCAAAGCTACGCTGCGCTTCATCCAGCCTGCCCATCTCGGACGCGAGCGCACCAGCCAGCATCAGCGTATCGAGCCGGTCGGGGCCAAGCTGGCGCAAGGTTTCGAGCGCGCGCGTGGCAGCGGGAAAATCGTGCGCCGCCATCAGAAACGCGGCGTAATCGTGCACCAGCGCATAATTGCGCCCGCCGCCAGCCTTGGCCATGCCCTTGCGCAGGGCATCAAGCGCGGCTGCGCCATTATCCTGCGCGGCGTGGGCGGCCGCGCGCATGCGCCATGCTTCCGGATCATCATCCTGCCCGAGCAGCGTGAGCGCTGCTGCGCCCTGCCCGCGCAGGATCGCGGCCTCGGCCCGCATCCGCACGGTTTCGGGCGTGCTGACTCCGGCATCCTCCAGCCGGCTGAGCGCGGCCTGCGCGCCATCGCCATCGCCAAGGCGCAGCTGGGTGCGCGCGAGGAGCAGCAGCATGTCGCGGTTGTCATCATCGGCATCGAGCGCACCGAGCACGCTGGTGCGCGCGGCGGCATAATCTTCCGCTGCGAACGCCTGCTGCGCGGCGGCGAACTGGGCGGCTGGATCTGCGCGCGAACAGGCAGCCGTAGCGAGCAAGGCGGCGATGAGAAGAGCGCGTTTCATGGTTCACGCAATACACCCGCAGCCCTGAAATTTCGGTGAAGAGCGGGCGCGATCAGCCGTGGGCGAAAAACCGTCGGGCGTTCTTACATCCAGCGTTACGTTAATGATCCGGATTGGCGGATTTCCGACATTGGCACGGTGTTTGCTCCGTTACGGACAGAACCCGCTTAACCAATCAAGGACAAGGCCATGACCCGGCTCCCCAAACTCGCTTCCCTTGCCATTCTCGCCTCGCTGAGCGTCGCAACCCCGGCGCTGGCGGATTCGATGCTGTTCAACGCTGGCGACATCGGCAGGTCGATCACGCTGGATTACAATGGCTTTTCGGGCAATGGCGGCGCATCGATCAGCGGCCTGACCGGCTCGACCACGTTCACCCTCACCGGGGTTTCGGGCAACAACTATTCGTTCGCCTACACCGTCAACAACACGACTTCGGCGCCGGTCACGGGTTCGCGCATTTCGAGCTTCGCCTTCAACACCGATCCGACGATCACCGGAGCTTCCTCGACCGGCGCCTACAGCTACACTCAGCTGAGCTCCAACTATCCCAACGGGATCGGCACGGTTGACGTGTGCTTCAAGGATGCCACGACCGGCTCGTGTGCCGGCGGCGGCAGCGGCGGGCTGACGGCGGGTCAGTCGGGCACGGGCGATTTCACGCTGAGCTTCGCCGCGCCGGTCTCGGCGCTGACGCTGAGCGATTTCTACGTGCGCTACCAATCGATCACGGGCGTCGCGGGCGTGACTTCGGCCAGCGGCGCGGGTTCGATTTCGAGCAGCACGAGCAGCACCTCGGGCGGCAGCACCACCGGCGGGACCGACGTTCCGGAGCCGGGCATGCTGGGCCTGTTTGGAGCGGGCATCATCGGCCTTGCGCTGGCCCGTCGCCGCCGGTCGGCGCTGCGCCTGCCGGTTGCCGCTGCCTAATCCGGAATTCCTTGCCGGAAGGGAAAGGCCCCAACTGTCCGGTCGGGGCCTTTTTCGTGCCTATGTTCAGCGTAAAGCCTCAGCGAGGTGATCCGCGATAGTCTGGTTCTGCGGGGCTTTCTGCGCCGCACGATGCAACAGCGAAAGCGCGCGCTCGCGGTTGGCGCCGGTTTGCAGCAGCAGCCAGCCCAGCGTATCGAGCACCGCCGGATCCTCAGGCGCAACCTGCATCGCACGCTGGGCATAAGACAGGGCCACATCCCTGTTGCCAACTTGCGCCTGCGCCCACGCCATGTTGTTGAGCACCAGCGCACTGCGGCCATCTGTCAACGCAAGGATCTGTTCGTAGGCGCGGATCGCATTGCCCCAGTTGCCAGCCTTCATCGCCGCATCAGCCGCGCCCAGCGCCTGACCCAGCGATTGCGGCGTCGGATAGCGGGCGCGCGCGGCAAAGAAGGCGGCGTTGGCATCTCCTGCGGCATCGGCGGCCTGAGCGAGCAAGCGCAGATCATCGAGCGCTGCAGTCTTGCTGCTGGCAAACGGCAAGAGGGTTTCAACCGCACCAGCCGGATCGTTGCCTGCCAGCTGCGCCTTGGCCAGTTCACGGCGCAGCAGTATGCTTTCGGGATGACGCGTAAGCATGGGAGCAAGCCGCGCGCGCGCCTGTTCGGGCTGGCCGATCCGCGTCAGCGCCTGAGCATAAAGCACATTGGCATCATCGCGGTCCTTGAGTTTTTCCTCGCTCGCCTGAAGGATATCGCGCGCGCCGGTCCAATCGCCCTTGGCCGCTGCCAGCCGCGCCTTGAGATAAGCCATCGCGCCATCGCTGCTGACGCCCTTGAAGTTTGCAAGCAGCGCGGCAAGTTCATCGGTGCGGCCTAGATCGCCGAGCAGACCTGCCTGCCCGATCAGCGCAGCGAGATTGCCGGGATAGCGCTTGCCCGCCTTGGTATAAGAAGCAAGCGCATGGCCAAGGCGGCCCTCGGCCGTGGCGATCTGACCATTGACCAGCAAGGCATCGAGCAGATCGGCATCGGCGGACAGCGCGCGGTCGGCAAGGCGGCGCGCCTCGGCCGTGTCGCCGCCCATCAGCTTGAGCCGGGCCATGCTGGCAAGCAACGGCGCATGGCGCGGCGCGGCGGCAATCCCTGCCTCGAACGCGGCTAGCGCGCCGGCCGTGTTGCCCTGCGCCAACAGGGCAAGACCACGCAGGCGCAGGCTCGAGGCCGTCTGATCCTTGCCCAGCGCCGCCAGCGCATCCTCCGGCTTCCTGCGCAGCAGCGCCGCTTCGGCAACCAGCTGCGCGAAATCGGCCGGGCGGTTCCTTGCGCGAAGCTTTTCAAGGCTGCTGACGGCAGCAATGCCATCACCCATCGCCAGCGCATTGCGCGCGTGGAGCTCGATCAGCGCTGGATCATTGGGGGTGACAGCCAGCGCGGCGGACAGATCAGCCTGCGCCGCTAGGTAGTTGTGCGCGGCATATTCGCTCTTCGCCTTGGCTGCGAGCGACTGAGGATCGGCGTCGCAGCCAGCCGCCAGCAGGGCAAGCGCGATCGCGCAAAGCGCGGGAACCCAAGGAACAGGCCGATTCATGAATTCCTTTTTCCTTTTTCCCATGGGACGGCTGGTCGCAAACCACATTCACATCGGACTTAACAGCGATCCCTGAAATTTAGGTGAAAAACAGGTGATCGCAAGGCCAGGGCCCAAACGCAAGCTGGCCACCTGAAGCGCGCACGGATTGCGTTTGGGCCCTGAGCGCGCGGCGCATATCGCCCGCGCCCCCTTGACCTTGGCGCCGCGCGATCCCATCGCGCGCTTGACACAGCCGGGCGCACCATTGGCCTTCGGCATCATACAAGGATCGTTTGATGGGTTTTCGCTGCGGTATTGTCGGACTGCCGAACGTGGGCAAATCGACGCTGTTCAATGCGCTGACCGAGACGCAGGCGGCGCAGGCGGCCAACTATCCGTTTTGCACGATCGAGCCGAACATCGGCAATGTCGGCGTGCCCGATCCCCGGCTCGACAAGCTGGCGGCGATCGCGGGCAGCCAGAAGATCATCCCAACCCAGCTGGGCTTTGTCGATATTGCGGGCCTCGTGCGCGGGGCGTCGAAGGGCGAGGGTCTCGGCAACCAGTTCCTCGGCAATATCCGCGAAGTGGACGCCATCGTCCACGTGCTGCGCTGCTTTGAAAATGCCGATATCCAGCATGTCGATAACAAGGTCGATCCGATCTCTGACGCCGAGACGGTGGAAACCGAGCTGATGCTCTCGGACCTCGAGAGCCTGGAAAAGCGAGTGCCCGCCGCGCAGAAAAAGGCGGCGCAAGGCGACAAGGAAGCGAAGATCACCGCCTCCGTGCTGGGGCAGGCGCTGGACCTGCTGCGCGAGGGCAAGCCCGCGCGGCTGACAGTGCCCAAGGACGACGAAGAAGCGCGCGTGTTTGCGCAGGCGCAGCTGATCACCGCCAAGCCCGTGCTCTATGTGTGCAACGTGGACGAGGAAGCCGCCGCAGAGGGCAACGACTTTTCCACCCGCGTGTTTGCCAAGGCCAAGGCCGAGGGCGCCAACGCCGTGGTCGTTTCCGCTGCGATCGAGGCAGATATCGTGACCATGCCGGTCGAGGACCGCGGCGAGTTCCTGAGCGCGCTCGGGCTGGAGGAAGCCGGCCTCGCCAAGATCATCCGCGCCGGATACGAGCTGCTCCATCTGCTGACCTTCTTCACCGTCGGCCCCAAGGAAGCGCGCGCCTGGACGGTTCATGCCGGGGCCAAGGCACCCGAAGCAGCGGGCGAGATCCATTCCGACATGCAGCGCGGCTTCATCCGTGCCGAAACCATCGCCTATGACGACTTCGTTTCGCTGGGCGGCGAAGCGGCGGCGCGCGATGCGGGCAAGCTGCGGCAGGAAGGCAAGGAATATGTGGTGCGCGACGGCGACGTGATGCACTTCAAGTTCAACGTATAAGGCGCTGATACAATGCAGTATTATGAAGATCTCGTTGTCGGCAAAGTGACGAAGTACGGCCACTATGAAGTGACCCGCGAGGAAGTGATCGACTTTGCGAAAAAGTACGATCCGCAGGCCTTCCACCTCGACGACGACGCGGCGGCTGCCACCCATTTCGGGCGGCTCTCCGCCAGCGGCTGGCACACGGCGGCGATGACCATGTCGATGACCGTGGCCAATCTGCTCAACAACAAGCAGGCCGGGCTTGGTTCGCCGGGTGTCGATGAACTGCGCTGGGTCAAGCCCGTTTACCCCGGCGACACGCTGCGCTGCGAAAACACCCTGCTGGAAAAGCGCCGGAGCAAGACGAAGCCGGAAATGGGCATCATCAAGGGCGAGACCCGCGTCTACAACCAGAACGACCAGTTGGTGATGAGCTTCAAGGCGCTCGGTCTTGTGGCGACGCGCGATCCGGCGGGGACGGACTGACGCGCGGGCCTATGGAAGTCCGGCCCTACACCCGTGAGGACTTCGCCGGGCTGGATGCCCTCTGGCGCGAGGCTTTTCCGAACGATCCGCCGCGCAATCGCGCCGAGCAATCCGTTCCCACCAAGCTTGCCATGAACGACGACCTGCTGTTCGTGGCGGTCGAGGACGGCACAGTGATCGGCTCGATCATGGCGGGGTACGACGGGCACCGCGGGTGGCTCTATTCCGTGGCCGTGCGCAAGTCTGCCAAGCGGCGCGGGATCGGCACGGCGCTCGTAAAGACCGCCGAAGCTGCGCTGCGCCGTCTGGGCTGCTGCAAGATCAATCTGCAGGTTCGCAGCACCAACGCGGCCGTGATCGAATTCTACAAGGAGCTCGGCTTCAGCGTGGAAGACCACATCAGCATGGGCCGGTTGCTTTAGAGGCAGCCCGTCACATCGGCTTGCACTGCACCTGCCCCTTGGCGAAGAACTGGGTCCGGCCCTGCGGATCGAGGATCGTGAGGCTGGTGGCGAGGCTCTGGATCACGCCGTTTTCGGTTCGTGGCGTACCGGGGATCGGCGCAAGGATCAGGATGTATTCCGGCCCGGCATAGCGGGTGCGCGACGTTTCGGGCAGAATCTGGCTGGTGGTGTCGGCAGGAATGCGCACGATCTTGCCTTTCAGCTTGATGATCGCTTCCTTTTCCTGCGCCAGAGCCAGCGCGGCGATGCCGCCCCCTTCGGCCACGAAATTGCACCCGGCGCCATAGAGCTTGCCCTCCTTGATCGCGAGGTAATCGATCTCTTCGGGCTGAACCGCGTTGACCGGCGGTGGCGGCGGGGGCGGCGCTTCCTTGCTGCACGCGGCCAGCAGCAGAGCGAGACCGGGCAGCAGTTTGCGCATCATTTCCTCCCGAAAAGCTTCTCTATGTCGCCGTGAGCCAGCTTGATCCACGTCGGTCGCCCGTGGTTGCACTGGCCCGAACGCGGCGTCACTTCCATTTCGCGCAGCAGCGCATTCATTTCCGCGACCGACAATATCCTCCCGGCCCTTACCGAACCGTGGCAAGCCATGGTTGCCAGAACCAGATCACGCTTTTCGCCGAGCAGCAGGGCGGCACCATTTTTCGCCAGATCATCGGCCACATCGCGCACCAACGCCTGCACATCTCCTCCCTTGAGCACTGCGGGCACTGTGCGCACGAGCATGGCGGCAGGACCAAAACGTTCAAGCGCAAGGCCATAGGCAGCCAGCTCCGCCGCTGCATCTTCGAGCCTGTCGCAAGCGGGTTCATCAAGTTCGACCACTTCGGGAAGCAGCAGCGCCTGCGCCGGGGCCGCCCCCTCCCCTGCACCTGCTGCGCGCAGGCGTTCGAGCACGAGGCGTTCATGTGCGGCGTGCTGGTCGACAAGGACCAGACCGTCCTCCGCTTCGGCCACGATGTAGGTCGCCGCGACTTGCCCGCGCGCTACGCCGAGGGGATGGCTGGGCACCGGTTCAGCCGCAGGTTCGGCGCGGGCGGCGGGCGGTGCCATGATCGCTGCCTCGACACCGCGCCAGACCTGCCCTGCCTCGGAAACACGCGGCGAGGTTCCTTGCCAGAACAGGCTGGACTGCGGCGCGGGTAGTGGCTGCGGCGCAATGGGCTCAGCCTGCCAGGCCCGCATGGCGCCCGCATCGGGGGCCTGTGCTGAGCGGCGGTCGCCTGTCATCAGCGCCTGCCTTAGCCCTGAGACGATCATCCCGCGCACCAGTGCCG
>JBIPOH010000158.1:0-7367 GCA_044379435.1 Novosphingobium sp. | reverse complement strand
GAAAGGACGTGATCGCGTCGGTCAGTGCCGTTCCGCCTGCACTTGAGCGTGGCGGAGCAAATGGCAACAGCAAGAAAAACCGCCGTCTGCGTTTTCGGTGACGCGGCCTCAAGCGCTTTGAATGCCCCACCAGCCTATCCGTCTGCGCGGCCATTTCGCGCCACATATCGTGTTCGCCAAGGCCCTCCACGCGCCTGCCCAAAAGGCATCGCCGCTGAATTGGCTGCGCCAGCACATCAAGCGGCGGGCAGAGAAATCCGATCCGGTCATATCAAAACATATCGCGGCCGCCCGCTAAACCCATAGTAACCAACCCCATGTCATGATTTCTCTACGGAGAATCACCATGACGACACTCTATTACAGCCGGGCAAAGCTCATCCTCAGTGGGGCCTTTCTGCTTATTCTCGCGCCCTTGCTGGGGCTGGTCTGCCTATTCTTGGGGCCGGTCGGCATCCTGATCGGGCTGGTGCTGGTGCTGGGCGGGCCGCTGATGTCGATTGGCAGGCTGGGCCGGGTGTTCAGCGATCTGAAGGCCATCGAATACGATGACCGCAAGCTCACGCTGCATCCGCTCGGCCGCTCGCGCGAGCTGGGCTGGGGCGAGGTGGCCAGCATCGAGGTGCACACGCTAACCCAGTATATCTATGGCTTCATCCCGGTCAGCCGCCAGCACTCGATCCGCATCAGCCACAGCGGCGGCATGCTGGGCACGGCCAAAGTCACCATTCCGTTCAATCTGCTGGCCATGGACAAGGCCACCGTGATCGCGCGGCTGGCCGATATGGAGCGGATGCGCGGGGGCGATGGCTATGTCAGCGGCGGGGCGGTCGCCTCGCGCAAGGCGATGTCAGCCGCGCTTTCCGCGCCGCGCGAGGGCAAAGCGCGCTACAGCGAACCGGCCAGCGAACCGGTCAGCGATTTCGATGCGGATGCCGTGATGGCGCGCTATCTGGCGCAGCGTGAGGCGCGGGCAGAGGCCGAAGTCGCCGCCGCGCCGCAAATGCCGCCGCGCGTCGCGGGGTTTGGCCGCAAGCGGGCTTGAACCCCGGCCCCCATCACAAGACATCGTCGGCCCGTGCTTGACACGGGCCTTGGCTTTTCTTCTCGGGCGGGGTGCTGGAAGAACAGCCAAGCCCCGTGTCAAGCACGGGGCGACGGGAACCAGATCAGCGGTAGGGCGTCAGAGCCTCAACCCACCAAGCGGTCCGTCCGCGCCGCCATTTCGCGCCACAGGCCCTGGCCGCCAAGGCCCGCCACGCGCCGACCCAGCCGCTCTGCCCAGAAGGCATCGCCGCCGAATTCGCTGCGCCAGCCCATCAGGCGGCGGGTCAGGTGGTTCAATGCGTATTCGATGGTGAAACCGATGGCGCCGTGCATCCGGTGCGCGATGGGCACGGCGCGGTCTACCGCGATCCCCATGCGCAGCTTGGCCGCTGCGATCTCGAAGCTGGCGTGCCCATAATCGAGCGCCGCCGCGCAGGCTGCGGCCGAGGCATCGACGGCGGCGGCTTCTTCGGAAAACTCGGCCATCGCCTGCTGCACTGCCTGAAACTTCGCCAGCGCCCGGCCGAACTGCACGCGCGTGTTCACGTGATCGATGGCGAGCGTGAACGCCGCCTCCAGCGCGCCGCTCGCCTGCGCAACGCGGGCAAATGCGCCCAGCGCCAGCAGATCGATATCGCACGCCGCCGTTGCCGCCGCCGCGCCGGTGAAGGTGACACCGTCCCAAGGCTCACCCGCCGGCGAAAGCGCTTCGTCAAACGTGCAGGCATCGGCATGATAGAGCGAGAGCGTGCCGCCCTCCACATGCACCACAGCGGCGGCGTGGCGGCCATAGGGCACGCGCTGCCCCGGGGCGGCAATGGAAATGAGGCCCTCGGGAGCTGCAATCCCCGCCTTCGCCAGCAGGTAGTGCGCGATCACCGGCTCCGCCAGCGGCGCGGCCAAGGCATTCAGCCCAGCAAGGCGCAGCACGGCGAGCACATCGCCCCAATCGCCGCCGAAGCCGCCCGCATCCTCAGGCACCAGCAGCGTGGAAAAGCCTGCCTCGGCCACTTGCGGCCAGGCCTCGGCAAAGGGCTTGCCGGAAAGATCGGCGAACAGGCCAGTGGCCATGTCGGTGAGCAGAGTACGATTGTCGCTCATCAGCGCAGCCCCAGTCCCTTGGCAATAATTCCGCGCAGCACTTCCGGCGTGCCGCCGCGCAGCGAGAAGCTCGGGCTCGCGACCAGAATCCACGAGAGCAGGCGCGAAAGGTCGCTCTTGCCCGCCAGATCGGCCTCCACCGCCGCCTGAACCGCGCGTGGCAGCGCCTGTTCGTAGGCATTGCCCAGATCCTTGACGATGGCCGCCTCGACCACCGGGTCCTCACCCGCCGCCAGCTTGGCAATGGTGGACATCGACATCTGCCGCAGCGTCCACATTTCCGCCGTGAGCCGCCCGATCAGCTGCGCGGTGGGCGCATCAGGCTCAGGCCCCATCGCATCGATCAGCGCGACGAGCAGCATGTGGCTGGAAAGATAGCGCTCCGGCCCAGAGCGTTCGAGCGCGAGTTCGGCGACGACCTGCTTCCAGCCATTGCCTTCCACGCCCACCAGCGCGTCGTGCGGCAGAAGAACGTCTTCGAACCAGATCTCGTTGAAGTGGTGCGTGCCGGTCATGTCGATGATCGGGCGGATGGTGATCCCCGGCGTATCGAGGTCGATCATCATCTGCGAAAGGCCGGTGTGGCGCTCGCTGCCCTCTTCGGTGCGCAGCAGGGTGAGCGCAGCATGGCTCTTGTGCGCGCCGCTGGTCCACACTTTCTGGCCGTTGATGCGCCAGCCCTCGTTGGTCTTCTTCGCCGAAGTCCGCACGCTGGCGAGGTCCGATCCCGAGCCGGGTTCAGACAGACCGATGCAGGCATAGATTTCGCCGCGCGCCATGCCGGGCAGATACTTCTCGCGCTGCGCTTCGGTGCCGTAGCGCAGCAGGAGCGGGCCGGTCTGCCGGTCGGCAATCCAGTGTAGCCCCGCAGGTGCGCCCGCCGCGAGCAGTTCTTCGAGCACGACATAGCGTTCGAGCAGCGTGCGCTCGTGGCCGCCATACTCCTTGGGCCAGGTCATCCCCAGCAACCCGGCTGCGCCGAGTGCCTTGGAGAATTCCTCGTCGAAACTGAACCAGCAGTTGGCGCGCAGCTCGACAGGCCAGCTGGCTTCATGCTTGGCCACCAGATCACGAACCTGCTGGCGAAGCGCGGGAATATCGCCCTCAGGGCGAAACGGATGGAGCGGGAATATTTGCATCGCAGGTCTCCCTATGGCAGCGGCGAGAGCATCGCAATCGCAAGATTGCTAGTGGAACCGCCCAGAGGGGCAATTGGGAGACAAGCCGCCATGACCACCCCGTTCCTGCACGAAGAGCGCCGCGGGCGTATCGCCATCCTGACGATGGACCGCGCCGAATCGATGAATGCCATCGGCACGATCGAGGATTGCGACAACATCGTCGACACGTTCTTCCGCCTCGGCAACGACCGTTCGGTGAGCGCCATCGTGCTCACGGGTGCGGGCCGCGCGTTCTGCACTGGCGGCAACATCAAGGGCATCCGCGACCGGAAGGGCATCGGCCCGCTCGATCAGCCCGATTCGACTGCCACCAACTACCGCCGCGGCGTCCAGCGCGCCACGCGCGCCATGCTCGATTGCGATGTGCCGATGATCGCCGCGATCAACGGCCACGCCATCGGCCTCGGCCTCGATCTGGCCTGCGTGTGCGACATGCGCGTGGCCGCAGACAGCGCCAAGATGGCGGCCAGCTTCATCAAGGTTGGCATCATCCCCGGCGATGGCGGTGCGTGGACGCTGCAGAAGCTCATCGGCTATCCGCTGGCGGCAGAACTGTTCCTCACGGGGCGTACGTTCGATGCGGCCTATGCCAAGTCTATCGGCCTTGTCGGCGATGTCGTCCCTACCGAAAGCCTGATGGACACGGCCATGGCGCTCGCCGAGGAAGTCGCCGCCAACAGTCCGCGCGCGCTGCGCCTGACCAAGCGCCTCCTGCGCGAGGCACAACATGGCCGCGCGGGTGACGTGCTCGAACTGTCCGCCGCGTTCCAGGCGCTGGTCCACGAGACGGCGGACCACAAGGAAGCGGTCAACGCCCTGCTCGAAAAGCGCGCGCCGGTGTTTACCGGGGACTAAGGCAGCTTGCGGCACCCTTCCATTCTCCCCCTAACCCCCATGTCCGCTCGCCCTGAGCCTGTCGAAGGGTGCTTGCGCTACGGTTGCGCTGTGATGCTTCGACAAGCTCAGCATGAGCGGGCTTGGGAGATGGGATGGAAATCGCAGGTGTGACCGCCGAGGCCGCCTTCATCGCCGCGCTGCGGGGGCTTGCCTCGCATCCGGCGGCGCGCGGCCTCGCCGATGATTGCGCGGTGCTGGAGGTTGGGGGCGAAACCCTCGTCCTCACGCACGACATGATGGTCGAGGGGGTCCACTGGCTGGCGGGGCAGGACCCGGCAGACGTGGCATGGAAGCTCCTCGCCACCAACCTGTCAGACCTCGCCGCCAAGGGCGCGGAGCCCATTGGCGTGCTGCTGGGCTATAGCCTTGCCGCGGACAACGCCCGCTTTGCCGAAGGGTTGGGCGCGGCACTGGCCCATTTCAACGTGCCGCTGCTGGGGGGCGACACGGTGCGCAGCCCCGGCCCGCAGACCATCGGCCTTACCGCTTTGGGCCGCGCGCGCCATCGCCCGGTGCCTTCACGCAGCGGCGCGCGGGCTGGCGACAGCGTGTGGATTACCGGCCCCGTCGGCGCGGCCATGCTGGGGTTCGAGGCGCTTTGCGCTGGCGATACCAAGGCCGACACCTCAGCCTATCGCCGCCCCGTGCCGCGTCTTGCCGAAGGCCGCGCGCTGGCACCGCTTGTCTCCGCGATGATGGATGTGTCGGACGGCCTGCTCCTCGATAGCAGCCGGATGGCCGAGGCCAGCGCAGTGACCATTGCGCTCGATCCCGCGCTGATCCCCCTGCCCGCCAGCCTGCCCCCGCAGCGCGCGCGGGATGCCATGGCCTGGGGGGATGATTACGAGCTGCTGTTTACCCTCCCCCCCGGCAGAGAGCCGCCCTGCCCGGCGCAGCGCATCGGCACCGTGCTACCCCGCGCCGATGCCCCGCTCCTGCTCGGCGGCGCAGCGCCGCAAGGCGCGTTAGGCTACGAACATCGCTGAAAAATCATACGCAAAGGCTTGCAGCACGCAAATTTTGCACTAGCCTCCCGCCCGACCCGCAAACGACGGGGACCGGCTGAAACTGTAGCCGGTAAAAAAAGGGGGTGTTTGAAGTGAGTCTCACCATAATCGCCATACTTCTTGGGCTCGTGGCCGTCGTGTACGGCTTCGTGACCAGCCAGCAGGTGCTCGGCGCACCGGCCGGCAATGCCAAGATGCAGGAAATCGCCGCTGCCATTCAGGAAGGCGCTCAGGCCTACCTGAAGCGCCAGTACATGACGATCGCCATTGTCGGCGTCATCACCGCCATCATCGTCGCTGTCGCGCTCGGGCCGATCTCGGCTGCAGGCTTTGTCATCGGCGCAGTGCTCTCCGGCGTCGCCGGGTTCATCGGCATGAACATCTCGGTCCGCGCCAACGTGCGCACCGCGGCTGCCGCGCAGACGGGCCTGCAAGCTGGTCTCACGCTCGCGTTCCGCGCCGGCGCGATCACCGGCATGCTTGTGGCTGGCCTTGCGCTCCTCGCGATTGCAGGCCTGTTCTGGTATCTCACCGGTCCCGGCGGCTACAGCGTCGGCGGGGAAGACCGTACCGTTGTCCTCGCGCTCACCGGCCTTGCCTTCGGCGCCTCGCTCATCTCGATCTTCGCGCGCCTTGGCGGCGGCATCTTCACCAAGGCCGCTGACGTCGGCGCCGATCTCGTCGGCAAGGTCGAAGCCGGTATCCCTGAGGATGACCCACGCAACCCCGCCGTGATCGCAGACAACGTGGGCGACAACGTCGGCGATTGCGCCGGCATGGCCGCCGACTTGTTCGAGACCTACGTCGTCACCGTCGGCGCGACGATGATCCTCACCGCGCTGCTGCTCAAGAACGCGCCCAACCTGCTCGATCTGATGGCCATGCCGCTGCTCATTGGCGGCGTCTGCATCATCACCTCGATCATCGGCACGTATTTCGTCCGTCTTGGTGGCGGCAAGAACATCATGGGCGCCATGTACAAGGGCTTCCTTGTCACTGCCGTCCTTTCCATCCCCGCCATCTGGTGGGCCATCAGCCACTCGCTGGGCGGCGACATGGAAGCCGCCATTGCCGGGCAAGCCTACAACGGCCGCACCCTGTTCTATTGCGGGTTCCTTGGCCTCGCCATCACCGGGATCATCATCTGGATCACCGAGTACTACACCGGCACCAACTACCGCCCGGTCCGCTCCATCGCCAAGGCCTCGGAAACCGGCCACGGCACCAACGTGATTCAGGGTCTGGCCATCAGCCTTGAATCGACTGCGCTGCCCACGCTCGTGATCTGCGCTGGCATCATCATCGCCTTCAAGCTCGCTGGCCTCATGGGCATTGCCTATGCCGCCACCGCAATGCTGGCGCTGGCCGGCATGGTCGTGGCTCTGGACGCTTACGGACCCGTCACCGACAACGCCGGCGGCATTGCCGAAATGGCCGGCCTCGACGATTCCGTCCGCGAAAAGACCGACGCGCTGGACGCGGTGGGCAACACCACCAAGGCCGTCACCAAGGGCTATGCCATCGGTTCGGCCGGCCTTGCCGCACTGGTGCTCTTCGCCACCTACACGACCGACCTTCGGGAGTTCTTCCCCGAACTCAACGTGTCGTTCAGCCTTGAAAACCCCTACGTCATCGTCGGCCTGCTGCTCGGCGCGCTCCTGCCCTACCTCTTCGGAGCCATGGGCATGACCGCGGTGGGCCGCGCCGCGGGTGACGTGGTGAAGGACGTGCGCGACCAGTTCCGCGAAAACCCCGGCATCATGACGTATGATGTGAAGCCGGACTACGCGCGCACCGTCGATCTCGTGACCAAGGCCGCGATCAAGGAAATGATCATCCCGTCACTGCTGCCGGTGCTTGCGCCGATCGTGGTGTACTTCGTGATCGCTGCTGTCGGCGGTCAGGAAAACGGCTTCGCCGCGCTGGGCGCGCTGCTGCTGGGCGTGATCGTCTCGGGCCTGTTCGTCGCCATCTCGATGACCTCGGGCGGCGGCGCATGGGACAACGCCAAGAAGTACATCGAAGACGGCAACCACGGCGGCAAGGGCAGCGAAGCCCACAAGGCCGCTGTCACGGGTGACACCGTGGGCGATCCCTACAAGGATACCGCTGGTCCCGCCGTCAACCCGATGAT
>JBIPOH010000157.1:0-7400 GCA_044379435.1 Novosphingobium sp. | reverse complement strand
GGCAATGGCCACGTTCATGCCCGCGCCGAGCAGCGCCTTGGCAATGCCGAGGCCGATGCCGCTGGCGCCGCCGGTGATGAAGGCTGTCTTGCCGGGGAGGTTCTGCATCATCGCTCTCCTGAGGGCGTGGGGAGCCTTTTCTGACTCCACCGATTGTTGGATTGCCTTTTCTATTCACCACAGCGAGATTGTATGCAAGACTAACAATTATTCCGAATGAAAAAGGCCGCGCGGATTTGAGCGCAGCGGCTGGCGGGTGAGAGGAAAAGGCATGGCAGGTCCTACGGTTGTGGCCGATCCGGGTGCAGCAGCAGGCGCGGGCGCAGAGCGTGAATGGCCCTCGACCGGTGCGGCCTATTGGGCGCTCACGGTGATCGTGCTGGCCACGTTCCTCACGTTTTTCGATGCGGTTACGTTCGGCATGCTGGCCGAGCGGATCAAGCATGACTTCGGCCTTACCGATTCGCAGCTGGGCTTTCTGGCGGGGCCTGCCAGCATCATCTGCTACTTCTTCGTGGGCATTCCGCTGGCGCGGCTGGCGGATATCTATCCGCGCAAATATGTGCTGGGCGGCGGGGCGGCGGTGGTCGGCCTGATCATTTCGCTCGGCGGGCTGGCGCAGACTTTCACGCAGTTTGTGGGCAGCCGGGTGTTTCTGGCGGCGGGTGGTTCGGCCCATGCGCCTTCGTCGTATTCGCTGCTGGCCGATGCCTTTCCGCCGAAGAAGCTGACGCGCGCCTTTGCGCTGCTGCAGTTCGGCTTTATCGGCGGGACGACGCTGGGGCCGCTGATCGGCGGCGCGCTGGTGGTGATGAGCGCGAGCTGGGAGCCGACGCAGCTTGGCCCGCTGACCATTCGCGGCTGGCAGTGGATTCTGATGGTTATGGGCTTGCCGGGGCTGCTGGTGGGCCTCCTGTTTCTGACCGTGCAGGAACCGGCGCGGCTCGCCCCCGCCGCCGGTGCGCCGCAGGTGCCGCAAGGGGCAGGGCTGGGCCGCAAGATCCTCACGTTCATGGGGCTCGATGCCCTGCGCGCGATCAACGCCAAGCCGCGCGTCTATTATCCGCTGTTCGGCGCGCTGGCCTTGAGCGCGGTGGAGGTGTTTGGCCTGCAATTCTGGCGCGTGCCGTTCATGATCCGCACCTTCGGCTGGAACGAGCAGCAGATCGGCGCCGCGCTGGGGATCACGGTGCTTGCGGGCTCGCTGGCGGGGCTGCTGCTGGGCAGTGTGCTGGTGGAATGGCTGGCCAAGCGTCACAAGGACGCCAATGTGCGCGCCGCCGCAATCTGCTTTGCCGGCACCACGATCAGCTCCATTGCCGCGATCCTGATGCCCACGGCCTGGGGTTCGATGATCCTGTTCGGCATTTCGGGCATGTTTGGCCTTGCGGGCGCAGTGCCGCAGAACGCCGCGATCCAGCGCGTCGCGCCGAATGACATGCGCGGGCAGGTGACGGCGTTCTACCTGTTCATGTTCACCTTCTTCGGCGCGATGGGCAGCTTCGTGGTGGGCCGGGTGCAGGATGTGGTGGTGGGTGATCCGACCCAGCTGTGGAAGGCGCTGCTGATCACGGCCTGCACACTGCTGCCGCTCGCCACGTTCCTGATGATCCGCGCGATCAAGCCCTACCGCGAGGAAGTGGAACGGCTGGAGGCGGCCGGGCTGTGATGCAAACTGCGTTGACAGCGCCGCGCGCAATCGCAATTGTTAGGCATACAAACGAATTGGGAGAATCCGATGTCCGATGACCGCATGGCCGCGCTGGAAGGCAAACTGGCCGAACTGGAGCGCCGCCTCACGGTGCGTGAGGATGAGCTTGATATCCGCAAGCTGCAGCACCTCTATGGCTACCTGATCGACAAGTGCCTCTATCTGGAGACGGCGGACCTGTTCACCGATGATGGCGAAGTGCGCTTCTTCGGCGGGATCTGGAAGGGCAAGGAGGGCGTCAAGCGGCTCTATTGCGAGCGGTTCCAGAAGCGCTTCACGTATGGCAACAACGGCCCGATTGACGGCTTCCTGCTCGAACACCCGCAGCTGCAGGACATCATCCACGTGCAGGCCGATGGCGTGACCGCGCTCGCCCGCGCGCGCTCGATGATGCAGGCCGGGCGGCACAAGGACTATGAAGGCGATGCCCCGCATCTCAAAGCGCGCCAATGGTGGGAAGGCGGGATTTACGAGAACACCTACAAGAAGGTGGACGGGGTGTGGCGCATCCACATCCTGAATTACATGCCGCAGTGGCACGCCGATTTCGAGCATGGCTGGGCGCACACGCCGCATGAATACGTGCCGTTCCCCAAGGTGACCTATCCGACCGATCCTACCGGGCCGGACGCGCTGATCGAGGATCACTGGCTCTGGCCGACGCACAAGCTGGTGCCCTTCCATATGCCGCACCCGGTGACGGGCGAGGAAATCGTGGCGCAGCGCTGGCAGGGTGATATCGACCGGGAAAACGCGGCAAAAGGCTGACCATGACCTATCCATCGCTTCACATGATCATCGCCGGGGAACGCATCTCCGGCGGTGGCCGCCGCACCCATGTGGTGGTCAATCCGGCCACGGGCGAGACCATTGGCGAACTGCCGCTGGCCGAACCCGCCGATCTCGACCGCGCGCTGGAGACGGCGCAGCGGGGGTTCAAGCTCTGGCGCAAGTCCACCCCGCAGCAGCGCGCGGCGGTGCTGAACGGCGCGGCGCGGCTCATGCTGGAGCGACAGGAAGATCTGGCGCGCATTGCCACGCTGGAGCAGGGCAAGACGCTGGCGGAAACCCGCATCGAAGTCTTGATGAACGTGGGGCTGTTCCAGTTCTACGCGGGCGAGGTGTTTCGCATCTATGGCCGCGCGCTGGTCCGTCCGGAGGGCATGCGCTCCACCGTGACGCATGAGCCAGTGGGGCCAGTGGCGGCCTTTGCGCCGTGGAACTTCCCGCTCGGCAATCCGGGGCGCAAGCTCGGCGCCCCGATTGCGGCGGGCTGCTCGGTGATCCTGAAAGCGGCGGAAGAAACCCCGGCCTCGGCGCTGGGCGTGCTGCAGTGCCTGCTCGATGCGGGCCTGCCGCCAGACGTGGCGCAGGCGGTGTTCGGCGTGCCCGATGAAGTGAGCCGGCATCTGCTGGCAAGCCCGATCATCCGCAAGCTTAGCTTCACCGGCTCCACGCAAGTGGGCAAGCATCTGGCCAAGCTCGCGGCAGAGGACATGAAGCGCACGACGATGGAATTGGGCGGACATGGCCCGGTGCTGGTGTTCGGCGATGCGGACATGGAGCGCGTGCTCGATACGGTCGTCACGCAGAAGTACCGGAACGCCGGGCAAGTCTGCGTGAGCCCGACCCGGTTCATCGTCGAGGAGAGCGTCTATGGCCGCTTCCGCGATGCCTTTGCGGAGCGGGCGCGGACGATCACCGTTGGCAACGGCATGGACGAGGCTACGCGCATGGGGCCGATGGCCAACCCGCGCCGGCCCGAGGCGATGGACCGGCTGATCGGCGATGCGGTGCAGCGCGGCGCGAAGCTGCATACGGGCGGCGAGCGGGTCGGCAATGCCGGGTTCTTCTATGCGCCTTCCGTGCTGTCCGACATTCCGCTGGATGCGCTGGTGATGAACGAGGAGCCCTTCGGCCCGGTCGCGCTGATCAATGCCTATGCGGGCGAGGAGGCGATGATCGCGGAGGCGAACCGGCTGCCCTATGGCCTTGCCGCCTTTGCCTGGACCACGGACGGCAAGCGCCAGCAGCGTCTTGCGCGTGAGATCGAGGCCGGGATGGTCGGCATCAACACCAACATGATCGCGGGCGCGGATTCGCCGTTTGGCGGGGTGCGCTGGTCGGGCCACGGCGCGGAGGATGGGCCGGAAGGTGTGCTGGCGTGCATGGTCACCAAGGCGGTGCACGAGGGGTGAGCTGCCGCAGCGCTGCCTATGCGTTGATGCGGGGGATGGCGGGGGCGGTGCGGGGCTGGTATGGCGCGCCGCGTCCCATCCCCCATTGCCGAGAGCGCGATGAACCGCACCGCCAAAGCCGTTTTCGCCGCACTCGCGGCCAGTCTTGCTGCGCCTGCCTGCGCGGCGGAGGAAGACACGCAGCTCTGGAGCGCGGCCACGGCCATGGTCGATGTGCCGCGCGCAGAGGGGCAGGCCCCGCTCGTGGTCATGGCCGACGTCCAGTATCGCTATTTCGGCAATGCCTCGCGCCTCGGGCAGAACCAGGTGCGCGCTTCGCTGGGCATCCGGGTGAACAAGACCACGGTGCTCTCGCAAGGCTATGTCTACACCCGCACCTCGCCTTCGCCGGGTGTGGTCACCCACGAACACCGCCCGTTTCAGCAGGCGACGTTTCGTATTGCCGGGAACGGCAAAGGGCCGACGCTGATCGGGCGGACCCGGCTGGAAGAGCGCTTTCTGGAGGGCTCGGGCGATATGGCGCTGCGGGCGCGGCAGATGGTGCGCGCAAACGTGCCGCTGGGTGGCGGCTTTCTGGCGATCGGCACGGGCGAGTTGTTCGTGAACCTCAATTCGGCCGATTGGGGGCCGCATGCGGGGTTCGACCAGTTCCGGGCGTTTGGCGGGGTCGGTGTACCAGTGGCACGGGGCCTGTGGATCGAGGCCGGATACATGAACCAGTACGTGGCGCGCCATCAGCGTGCCGACAGGATGAACCACAACATCAGCCTTACGCTGTCGCTGATCCGCTGACCGCGCCGGGGCTGGAGGGAGAAAGGACCAGCCCATGAGCAGCGAACTCAAGACCGGAGGCGCACAAGGCTATTTGCGCATCGCCACCGAGGAAGCCTTCGCGACGCAGGAACAGATCGACGTGTTCCTGCGCATGATCCGTGAAGGAACGGCGGACAAGGGGATGGTCTCGCTCTGGGGGTTCTATGCCACCAGCCCTTCGCAGCGCGCGATGCAGATCATGGAGCGGCTGCTCGATCTGGGTGAGCGGCGGATTGCAGACATGGACGCGACGGGCATCGACAAGGCGATCCTTGCGCTGACTTCGCCGGGGGTGCAGCCGATGCTCGATGCAGAGGAGGCCAAGGGCATCGCGGCGCGCGCGAACGATACGCTGGCGGCGGCCTGCGCGAAGTATCCTGACCGCTTCATTGGCCTCGGCACCGTGGCGCCGCAGGATCCCGAATGGTCGGCGACGGAAATCCGGCGCGGGGCAAGCGAACTGGGCTTCAAGGGCATCCAGATCAACAGCCACACGCAAGGCGAATACCTCGACGATCCGAAGTTTGATCCGATCTTCCGCGCGCTCGTCGATGTGGGCCAGCCCCTCTATATCCATCCGGCCACGCCGCCCGACAGCATGATCGGCCCGATGCTCGAAAGCGGGCTGGATGGTGCGATCTTCGGCTTTGGCGTGGAGACGGGGATGCACCTGCTGCGCCTCATCACCATCGGCATCTTCGACAAGTATCCGGACTTGCAGATCATGGTCGGCCATATGGGTGAGGCGCTGCCCTACTGGCTCTACCGGCTGGACTACATGCACCAGGCCGGCGTTCGCTCGCAGCGTTATGAACGCATGAAGCCGCTGAAGAAGACCATCGCCGAATACATGCGCTCGAACGTGCTGGTCACCAATTCGGGCATGGCGTGGGAACCGGCGATCAAGTTCTGCCAGCAGGTGGTGGGAGAAGACCGCGTGCTTTACGCGATGGATTATCCCTATCAGTATGTGGCCGATGAAGTGCGCGCGATGGACGGCATGGACATGAGCCCTGAACTCAAGAAGAAGTTCTTCCAGACCAACGCCGAGCGCTGGTTCAAGCTGTGAGCGAGGCCGGCGCGCCGACGCTTCCCACTGTTGTCGCCAAGGGCGGGCGCTATGCGCTCGTGCTGCTGGCGCTGACGCAGGCGATGAGCCTGCTTGACCGGCAGATCCTCGCGATCCTTGCGCCGGCCATCAAGAAGGATCTCGGCGTTGGCGATGCCGAGATGGGGCTGCTCTATGGCACCGTGTTCGCGCTGTTCTATGCGCTGTTCTCGCTGCCGGTGGGGCGGCTGGCCGATGGCTGGGTGCGCACGCGGTTGCTGGCGATCAGCCTGCTGTTCTGGTCCGCCGCAACGGGGCTGGCGGGGCTGACGACGAGCTTTGCGATGCTGGCGCTTTCGCGGCTGGGTGTGGGGATCGGCGAGGCGGCGACGTCTCCGGCTGGCACTTCGCTGCTCTATGATTACTGGCCCCGCCAGAAACGTGGGTTCGCGATGGCGGTCATGGCCTCGGCGATTGCGCTGGGGCTGGGCGGCTCGCTTATCCTTGGCGGGCTGGCGGCGCAGTGGTGGGATACGGCGCACCCCGGCGGGACGCTCAGGGGCTGGCAGTTCGCGTTTCTGGTGGCTGCCGCGCCCGGCTTCGTCCTGGCCGTGTTCCTGTGGAACCTGCGTGAGCCGGAGCGCGGCGTGATGGACGGCATCGCCACGCCGCCCGATCCGCGCCCCTTTGCCGCAAGCCTTGAAATGCTGGGCGCGGTGACGCCCGGTTTCCACCTCATCGTGATGCGCGCGCGCAAGGCCAGCGCGGCGATGATCGCGCGCAATCTCGCGGCCATCGGCGTGATTGCCGCCGCGATGACGGCGCTCATCGCCCTGACCACGGCCATCTCGCCGCGCCCGCCGCTGGTGATTGGGAGCGTCGCCCTCAATCCTCATGCACTGCAATGGGCGGTGATCGGCTTTGGCCTCGTTGTCATCGTCAATCTGGTGCAGGGCGTGAGCCTGTCCGATCCCCAGGCCAGCCGGGTGATCCGCGGATCGCCGACGGTCATGTTGTGCATGGCGGTGGGCACGCTGCAATCGGTGTTGAACTATGGGATGATGGCCTTCAACCCCACCTTCCTGATCCGCACCTATGACCTCTCGCTGGGCGAAACGGCGCTGAAGTTTGGCCTGCTTTCGGCGGGCATGGGGATTGTGGGCCCGCTCTTGTGGGGGCCGCTTTCGGATTGGCTGCAGCAGCGCTGGCCGGGAGCAGGCCGCGCAGGCGTGGCGCTGTTCGCGATGACCGCCTCGCCGCTGATGTCGCTGTGGGTCTATACCGCGCCCGATGCGGAAACCTTCTTCTGGCGCTTCCTGCCCTACAGCTTCATCCTCACCGGCTGGATGCCGCCGCTCTATGCGATCATGTACGAACAAGTGCTGCCCCGGATGCGCGGCCTCACCTCCAGCCTCTACCTTCTGGTGATGACCATTCTGGGCCTTGGTATCGGGCCTTATGTGGTGGGCCTGCTCTCCGACGCGACGGGCAACCTTCGCTTTGCGATGCTGAGCATCAACTGGGTGGCGGTGCCGATTGCCGTGCTGATGCTGCTCATCGCGCGCCGGGCCGAGCGGGACGAACAGGGGCTGCTGGGAAGGGCTGGGGGGTAAGGTAAGGGGCTTGTTGG
>JBIPOH010000156.1:0-7427 GCA_044379435.1 Novosphingobium sp. | reverse complement strand
CGGCCAGCTCGCGCGCGAAGGCATCATCGCCCCTGCCCGCGCCGATGAAGCCGCCTCGCTTGCCCGGCAGAGCGATATCGATGTGAGCGAGCAGGCGCGCCTCATCGCGCTCGTCCCCGGCGGACGCGCAGGCGGCGCAGGCTACACGCTCAGCGCGCCCATCAGCGGGCGGATCAGCGCAATGACGGCGGAAACCGGCAAGGCCATCGATCCCGCGATGGCGCCCTTCGTGATCGATGGCGGCGGGCCGCTGCAAGTCACCGCCCAGCTTCCCGAACGGCTGATCGGCGCGGTGAAGCCGGGCATGTCCGTGCGCATCGGAACCATGGCAGGCACCGTCACGGCGGTGGGCCAGTCGCTCGATCCCGCCACGCGCTCGGCCACCGTCACTGCCGCGATCCCTGCTGGCAGCGCCATTCCCGGCAGCGCCACCTCGATCGGCATCGAAGGCCCCGCCCCGGCAGGTTCCGTGCGCATTCCCGCCGCTGCGCTCGCCGATACGGGCAGCGGCAAGGCCGTGTTCGTCGCGGTGCGCGGCGGCGTGCGGCTGCGGCCCGTCACGGTCGCGGGCCAATCGGGCGAGAGCGCGGTCATCACGCGCGGCCTCGCGCCCGGTGAGCGTGTCGTTTCCAGCGGCGTGAGCGAGCTTGCCACGCTCGCCGGCGCGAACTGACGAGGGCGCCATGCTCCGCGATCTCCTTGCCAAGGCGTTGTCGTTCCGCCTCCTCGTGCTGGCGGCCGCGCTGGTCGTGGCCGGGATCGGCGGCTGGACCTTCGTCAACCTCCCCATCGACGCCTATCCGGATATCGCACCCACGCAGGTAAAGATCATCCTCAAGGCGCCGGGGATGACGCCGGACGAGGTGGAAACCCGCATTCTCGCGCCCATCGAGCAGGAACTGCTCGGCCTGCCCAAACAGGCCGTGCTGCGCGCCACTGCCAAATATGCCATCGCCGATATCACCATAGACTTTCTGGACGGCACCGACATCTACTGGGCGCGCCAGCAGGTGAGCGAGCGGCTGGCAGGCGTGATGGGCGATCTGCCCGGCGGGGTCAGCGGCGGCCTTGCGCCCATTTCCACCCCGCTCTCCGAACTGTTCATGTTCACCATCGACGGGCCGCAGAGCCTTGAAGCCCGGCGCACCGTGCTCGACTGGACGATCCGCCCGGCCCTGCGCACTGTTCCCGGCGTTGCCGATGTCAATGCGCTGGGCGGCCATGTCCGCACCTTCGAAGTCCGCCCCGATCCCCTCGCACTCGCCGCCGCCGGGCTCACGCTGGCCGACGTGAAAGCCGCAGTCGAAAGCGGCAACCGCAACGATGGCGCAGGGCGCCTCGCCAATGGCGAGAACGCGCTGATCGTCCGCGCGGTCGGCGCGATCCAGACGCTCGATGATCTGCGCGCGCTGGTGCTGCGGGCGCCCGCTGGGCAGGTGCTGCGCCTTGGCGATGTCGCCGCCGTCACCAGCGGCAGCCTCACCCGCTATGGCGCCGTCAGCAGCGATGGGCGCAGCGAAACGGTCGAAGGCCTCGTCATCGCGCTGCGCGGTGCGGATGCGCGCAAGGTCGTCACCGGGGTCAAGGAACGCCTCGCCGATCTTCAGCAAAATTTGCCCAAGGGCATGACCATCAACGTCTTCTATGATCGCTCCGATCTCATCGAACGCGCCGTGGGCACGGTCGAGGAAGCGCTGCTCGAAGCCACCCTGCTGGTCGTGGTGCTGCTCGTGGTGTTCCTCGGCGATTGGCGCGCTGCCGCCATTGTCGCCACCACCTTGCCGATGGCGGCGCTGGTCTGCTTCATCCTCATGCGCAGCTGGGGGCTTACCGCCAATCTCATGAGCCTTGGCGGCCTTGCCATTGCCATCGGGATGCTGGTCGATGGCGCAGTCGTGGTGGTCGAGAACGTGGTGGAGCGGCTCAGCCACGTGAAGCCGGGCGATCAATCGCCGCGCCTCAACCACGTATTCCGCGCCACCAGCGACGTGATCGTGCCGGTCTCAGCTGGCCTCCTCATCATCGCGCTGGTCTTCTTGCCGTTGGTCTCGCTCGAAGGGCTGGAAGGCAAGCTTTTCGCTCCCGTCGCGCTTACCATCATCTTCGCGCTCGTTGCCGCGCTGCTGCTGGCGATCACGCTCGTGCCTGTCCTCGCCTCGCTTGGCCTCAAATCCGGCGCCCACGCCGATCCTTGGCTGATGCGCTGGCTGACCCCGCGCTACCGCGCGCTGCTGGCCGCCTCGTTCCTGCGCCAGCGTCTGGTCTATGGCCTTGCCGCGCTCGGCCTTGCCGCTGCCGTCGTCGCCTATGGCGCGGTGGGCAAGACCTTCATGCCGCAGATGGATGAGGGCAGCGTGATCGTGCAGCTGGTCAAGAGCCCGTCCATCGGCCTCGATCACTCGGTCGCGGGCGATCTGGCGGCGCAGCGCATCCTGAAAGCCAAAGTGCCAGAGGTCGACCGCGTGATCTCGCGCGTCGGCGCGGATGAACTGGGCCTCGATCCGATGGGCCTCAACGAGACCGACACCTTCATCACGCTGAAACCGCAAGGCGAATGGCGCGGCACCAAGGAATACGTCATCGAGGAAATGCGCACCGCCATGGCGCTGCTCCCCGGCATCGAAGCCAGCTTCACCCAGCCCATCGAAATGCGCGTCTCCGAAATGCTCACCGGCTCGCGCGGGGATCTTGCGGTCAAGATCTTCGGGCCGGACGGCGCCACGCTGGGCAAGCTGGCGGGCCGCATCGAGGCGATCCTCAAGGACACGCGCGGCGCGACCGAAGTGATGACCGTCGCCAACGACCGCGTCGATTATCTCCAGATCGATATCGACCGCCTCGCCGCCGGGCGCGCCGGGCTCTCGGTCGAAATGATCGAGGATACCCTGCGCGGCCAGCTCGAAGGCGTGCGTGCGGGCATCGTCGCCGAAGGCAACCGGCGCATTCCCATCGTGCTGCGCGGCAATGCCACCGCCTCAGGCCCAGCAGGCTTCGGCGATGTCCTGCTGCGCGGCGCCGAAGGCCAGACCGTGCGCCTGAGCGATGTCGCCCATGTCCGCCCCGTCGCCGGCACGGTGAAGATCGATCATGAAAATGGCTCGCGCTATGCGCTGGTTCAGGCTTTCGTCTCGGGCCGCGATCTTGTCGGCTATGTCGAGGATGCCAAGGCCGCCGTGCTCACCAAGGTCGCCATGCCCGCCGGATACCGCATCGTCTGGGGCGGCCAGTTCGAAAACCAGCAGCGCGCCGCCGCGCGGCTCTCGCTGGTGGTGCCCGCAGCGCTGGTGCTGATCTTCTTCGTGCTGCTGGCCACGCTGCGGTCGCTGCGCGCAGCGCTGCTGATCCTCGTCAACATTCCTTTCGCGATGGTTGGCGGGATCGTGGCGCTATGGGCCGCAGGGCAATATCTTTCGGTCCCCGCCTCGGTTGGCTTCATCGCGCTGCTGGGCATTGCGGTGCTCAATGGCCTCGTGCTCGTCTCCTACTTCCGCCAATTGCGCGCCGAAGGCATGCCGATGGCCCAGGCCGTGCGGCTCGGTGCCGAGCGCCGCCTGCGCCCGGTGCTGATGACCGCGAGCATAACCGCCTTCGGCCTCGTGCCGCTGCTCTTTGCCAGCGGCCCGGGCTCGGAAATCCAGCAGCCGCTGGCCATCGTCGTGATCGGCGGGCTGGTCAGCTCCACCCTGCTCACGCTGGTGCTGCTCCCCATCCTGTTCGAACGCTTTGGCGAAGCGCCAGAAGAAATTGACGGCAGGGACCAATCTGATGCCTGATATCCTGCTCACTCTGCACTGCGCGGCTGCCGATGCCGAAGCGATCGGCGAGGCGCTGCGCTCTGCGCTCGAAACCCCGGTCCACGTGCGCACCGAGGCCGTGCTGGGGCTCGATTTCTCGGATGCCAGCACCGCCGAACAGGTCAGCGCCCGGCTTGACCGGCGCGCGGTCGAAATGGTGCTGCCGCAAGCGCAGGTTTCCGCGGCGCTCGATATACTGGGGCGAATCCGGCGCAGCGGCGCGGTGCGCTGGTATACCAGCGCCGTGCTCGACAAGGGGCGCGTGGCATGATCCGCTCCTTGCGTACCGCCGCGCTTTGGGCGCTGGTTCTCCCCGGTCTTGCGATGGCGCAGGCCATCCCGCTCGATCAGCGCGCCGATCTGCCCCCGGCCCCGCTCGTCGGTGAGGCGCTGGACAGCTATCCGGGCGTGCTTTCCGCCGCCGCGCGTATCGATGCCGCGCGGGCGCAGGCCGATGCGCTGGCGCATGGTCCGCAGGAAATTTCCATTCAGACCACCGCGCTGCAACGCAGTGTCGAGCGCGAAGGCCGCTTTGCCGAATTCGATGCAACGGTCACGCGGCCCTTCCGCCTGCCCGGCAAGGCCCGCATCGACCGCAAGACCGGCGCGGCCGGCATCGCCTATGCGCAAAACCAGATGGCCGATGCCCGCCATCAGGCCGCGCTCACGCTGGCCCAGCAGTGGTTCGATTGGGTGGAGGCCGGTGCCCTTGCCGCGAGCGACGCGGCCAACATCGCCTACCTCGAACGCGCGCTCGGGGCCGTTGAACGCCGCGCCGCGCTGCGCGATGCGGCCACGCTCGATGTCGATCAGGCCCGCGCCGCGCTCTCCCGCGCGCGGGGCCAGCGCGCCGATGCACTAGCCCGCGCGGCAGAGGCACGCGCCCGCCTTGCCGCCACTTTCCCTTCGATCCCGCTGCCCGGCGACCCGCCCGCGCCCAGCCTGCCCGCCGAACCGCCAATGGGGTTCGCCGTGCTGGCGAAGCTGGTGATCGAACGCAGCCACGAAATCGCCGCCGCGCAGGCCATGGCCGACCGCGAAGGCTTTGCCGCTGATCGCGCCCGCGCCGAACGCCGCGCCGATCCCTCTCTGGGCGTACGCGCCTTCAGCGAGCGCGGCGGGCAGGAACGCGGCCTCGGTGTTGTCGCCACCGTGCCGCTGGGCGGTGGCTACCGCCGCCTGCAAGCTGATGAAGCCGCCGCTCATGCCCGCGCCGCCACGCAGGATCTCGCCGTGGTGCAACGCTCGGTCGGCGCCGAGGCAGCGGCAGACCGCGCTCTGGCGGAAACCCGGCTCTCCGGCTGGCAGGCGCTGGCCCAATCAGCCGAAGCCGCCTCAGCCGTGGCCGAACGCACCGTCACGGGGGGCAAGCTCGGCGCCATCGATCTGGCCGATATTCTCCTCGCACAGCGGCAGGCAGGCGATGCCCGGCGCGAGGAAATCGCCGCGCGGATGGCCGCGCTGCGGGCGATCCTCAAGCTGGAGATCGATTCGCACGTGGTGTGGATCGATGCCGACGATCACGCGGACGCACCAGCGCCCTGAAGCCCTAGCGCCCTGACCCTTTCAGGGAAAAATGGTGCGCCCGACAGGATTCGAACCTGTGGCCCCCAGATTAGGAATCTGGTGCTCTATCCTGCTGAGCTACGGGCGCCGCCGCCTTGCCCTTTACGCAGCAAGGCGCCTGCTGGCAATCAGTTGACCTCGCCCGGCGGCACGACCGGTACGATCACCGGGGCAACCGGCACCCCTTCCTCGATCAGGCTCTTCACGTCCTCGGGGCTGGCGCGGCCGTGGATCATCGCCGCGTCCTTTTCGCCGTAGTGCATGGCGCGTGCGTCTTCGGCGAAGTTTTCGCCCACCCATGTCGAGGACTTGAGCATTTCCGATTGCACCGCAGCCACTGCCCTCAGCATCGCGGCGGCTTCGGGCGGCAATGGCGCAGAGGTCACGGGCTGCGCAGGCGCAGACGGCGTGGGGGCTGGCGAAGCGGCAGGCAACTGGTTGCCCTTGCGCGTCAGACGCGGGGCGGAAAGCGCCTTGTCCACCTCGGGCGCGCCGCACGAGGGGCACGTGACAAGCCCGCGCGCTTGCTGGCTGGCAAAGTCCTCGGAACTGGCGAACCACCCCTCGAACCGATGTCCGCCCGCGCGGCATTCAAGATCGAATACAATCATGGTCTTGTCGATGTAGGCATTGGCCGCTGGTTGGCAAGACTCCGTCGATTGGCAAGACTGGGAACCTGCCCGCGCACCTCGGCAATGCGGGCAAGGTCCACTTCGGCAAAGCCCAGCACGCCTTCAGCCTGCGCTGCCTCGCCCAGATCGAGCAGCACTTCGCCCCACGGATCGATCACGAGGCTGTGACCATAAGTCTCGCGGCCGTCCTCGTGCCGCCCGGCCTGCGCAGCGGCGATCACGAAAGCGCTCGCCTCCACCGCGCGGGCGCGCTGCATCAGGTGCCAGTGCGCGCGGCCTGTGGGCACGGTGAAGGCCGCGGGAATGGCAATTGCATCGCACTGCCGCCGCCCCAGTTCCTCGAACAGCGCCGGAAACCGCACATCATAGCAGATCGCAAGGCCGAGCCGCCCCAGCGGCGTGCCATCCACCGTCACCACCGCCTCACCGGGGCGATAGGCGGCGGATTCGCGCCATGTCTCGCCGCTTGCCAGATCCACATCGAACATGTGGATCTTGTCATAACGCGCCGCGATTTCGCCCACCGGATCGATCACGAAGGCCCGGTTGGCCCAGCGCCCGCCGTCTTCGGCCTGCACCGCAAGGCTGCCGATATGGACCCAGATGCCCGCCTTGGCCGCTGCACCGCGCACCGCCGCCAGCACCGGATTTTCCGCCTCGGCCACCACATGGCAGCTGCTGCGCCCGCGCTCCCGGTCGAGCAGGCCCGACATTTCGGGAGTGAACAGCATCGCCGCGCCCTCCCCCGCTGCCGCGTGCACGGCGCGCACCATCGCGGCGGCATTGGCCGCAGGATCGATGCCCGTGGTCATCTGCAGCAGCGCGATGCGCACGGCAGTCTGGCCGCTCATGCCGCCAGCAGCGGATCAAGCTTTCCGGCGGCTTCCAGCGCGGCCAGATCGTCCGATCCGCCCACATGCTGGCCGTTGATGAAAATCTGCGGCACGGTGCTCACGCCCGGCGCGCGCTCCAGCATTTCCGCGCGCTTCGGCCCGCCCATGGTGATGTCGTATTCGGTAACATTCGCGCCCTTGCGCCCCAGCAGCGCCAGCGCGCGGCTGCAATAGGGGCAGCCCCACTTGGTATAGATCTCGACCGTAGCAGCGCTGGCTTCAGAACCGGACGCATCAAAACCAGACATGGGCACCTCTTGAAATCGCAAAATCGCTAACACACATGGTTCATCGTGACGCGCGCCGCAAGCCGGGCGTGGCCACAAGTGAACGGCTGGGCGCCATTTCGGGTCCAGCCAAGATGCAAATTGCTCAAACACGAGGATTGCTCACATGGACCGTTTCGATTTCACGCCCTACCGCCGCTCGACCGTAGGCTTTGACCGCCTGTTCGATCTGCTCGAACGCCAGGCCCGCGCCACTGCCGGTGACAACTACCCCCCCTTCAACATCGAACGGCGCGGCGATGACGAATACCGCAT
>JBIPOH010000276.1:0-4550 GCA_044379435.1 Novosphingobium sp. | reverse complement strand
GATAGCGTAATCCCCAACTTCGCCCGCGATGAGGTGGCTTTCGGACCAGTCCGCCGGCACCTGCCGGATGAACTCCAGCTCCTTGGGGTGCGCGGCGAGGTTCTCGATAAAGTCCGCCGCCATCTGGATGGGGGAATAGAGCGCCAGATAGAGCCCAAGCTGCTTGGCGAGCGTGGAGGCCAGCGGCACCTTGTTCGCGCCCTCAAGGCTGAGCACGCCGGGCGTGTAGTCCATCGGGCCAGACAGCATCCGTGTATAGACCAGCGTCGGCTCATGGTCTGGCCCGTTCGCGAATTCGCCCCACGCGTTGTATTCCATGCCCCGCGCGCCTTCGCGGTCGATCCAGTTGGGATACGTGCGCCTGAGGCCCGTATCCTTCACCGGCTCATGCGCGTTTATGGCAACCTTATGCTTCGCGGCGGTTTCGACCACTTTCAGGTGATGCTGCACGCTGCGCTGGCCGTCATGGTACTCCATGCGCGTTTCGCCGGGGGCATCACCCGGTGCGATGATCCCGCCCGCATCGGCCACATAACCGGTCTTCACCGCATGCATCCCGAGCGACTGGTAGAGCTTCATCGCATCTTCCAGCTGCGCTTCGTAATTGGCGATGTTGCCGCCCGTCTCGTTGTGGCCGATCAGCTGGACCTTCTTCTTCGCCGCATAACCCGTCACCGCCTTGAGATCGAAATCGGGCACTGCTTCGGTAAAGCTGAAGTCCTGCCCATGGCCGAACCAGTCGCCGTTCCAGCCCTTGTCCCAGCCTTCCACCAGCACGCCGCCAAAGCCGTTCTTGGCGGCAAAATCGATGTACTGCTTCGTGCGCGCGGTGGTGGCCCCGTGGTTTGGCCCTTCCGCCCAGCTCCAGTCGCCGCGGATCATGCCCCACCAGATGCCGATATACTTCATCGGCTTGAACCAGCTTACGTCGCCCAGCTTGTTCGGCTCGTTGAGATTGAGCTCGAGGTCGTTCTCGACAAGGCCCGCCGCCGTGTCCGCAATGCGGACCGTGCGCCAGGGCGTGTTGAACGGCAGATCGCGGACCACCCGCGCTCCGCGAGAGGACGGCGAAAGCGTCGAGCGAAACAGGCCGCCGTCGGCGCGCTTCAGCCACATGCCCGCATAATCGACGAGCGCCGCCTCGTGGAAAGCCATGTGCGTGCCGTCATCCAGCCGCATCGTGATCGGGGTGTGTGCTGTCGAGACGGCATCGATCGGCGTCTTCTGGTAGACCTGCTCGTAGCGGTTCCACTCGCCGCCCGGAATCCACCACGCGGTGCCGGCTTGCGCCACGTTGAACTCGGTCCATTCGTCGGCGATCTTCATCGTCTTGAGGCCCGGCTGCTCGGGCAGCTCATAGCGCAGGCCCACGCCATCATCGAACAGGCGGAAGCGCACGTTCATCCGGCGCCCGGCATAGTCCGCGTTCTGCTCGAAACGCACCAGCACTTCGCTGTGATGATCGCGCACGAAGCGCCGTTCGCCCCAGGGCTGCTCCCAGGTGCTGTCTGCGCTGGCGGTTTCGGAACCAGTGATACGAAAGCCGCGCACCAGATTGAGCCCATCGGTGAGGGTGAAACCCAGCTTCGACGCGCCAATCAGCAGCTTGCCCTTGCGCGAAAGCGACCAGACGGGCCGGTCGCTGGCATCGGTGGTGACGGTAAGAACGAGGCTGCCATCCGGCGAAGCGGCGGTGACCGCGGCCTTCGGCGCTGCGCCCTGCGCCAGAGCGGCGGCAGGCATGAGGGTAGCGGCAGCCAGCGCCAAAGCGGCGGCCTTGCAGGTAATCCGGTTCATGGGGATCATTCCTCGATCAGCAGGGCGCCAAATGGCGGCAAGGTTCCGGGGATCGCACCATTGACCGTTTGGAGCACGCCGCCACTGGTGGGAGCCGCAGCGGGCCATGCAGCTGGGCCCGGCCCCATGTTGATGACGCCGATCACGCTCGCCCCGTCAGCCACGCGGCGGAAGGCAAGGACATCGGTGCCGGCATGGAGCACGGTGAAATTCCCGATCCGCAGCGCGGGATGACTGCGGCGCAAGTTCAGCAGATCACGCGTGAGATGGAGCAGCGAGCCGGGATCGGCCTCCTGCCGGTCCACCGCCCGCGCATGGTTTTCCCCGCCCAGCGGCAGCCACGGCGTTCCCGTAGTAAAGCCGCCCTGCTCGCCCTGCACCTGCCACGGCATCGGCGTGCGTGCACCATCGCGCGAAAGCGTGAGCGGCCAGTTGGCGAGAGCCTCCGGGTCCTGAATCTGCGCAAAAGGAATGTCGACTTGCGTGAGGCCCAGTTCCTCACCCTGATAGACAATGATGTTGCCGCGCAGCGATGCGAGCAGCATGGCCTTCATCCGCGCAAAAGCGTCCGCATCTTCCGGTGCGCACCAGCGCGAAAGCGCACGCGGCGCATCGTGGTTTTCGAACGCCCAGCTGGGCCAGCCGGTGCCGGGTGCATCGGACCATTTCGCCTGCGTCTCCGCCACAAGCTCCGGCGTCAAGCGGTCCGCGTAGAGGAAATCGAAGCCATAGGCGCTGTTCAGCCGCGTATCGCCCGCCGTGTATTCCTGCATCTCCGTTTCGGCCAGATCGCCTCCGACTTCAGCCAGCGTGAACACAGCGCCATAGCCATCGCACAGCGCGCGCAGCCGCTCGATGAAACCGACAATGCCGGGGTGCGACTGGTTGTAGATTTTGAGCTGATAGTCGAACGGGCGCGTGCGGCGGCGGCCATCATAGGGCGCGGGCGGATTGTTGCGCATTTCCGGATCGTGCATCAGGAAATTGAGCGCATCGATGCGGAAGCCATCGACACCCCGGTCCAGCCAGAACCGCATCACACCCAGCAGCGCTTCCTGCACCGCAGGATTGTGCGCATTGATCTGGGGCTGGCTGCTGAGGAAATTGTGCAGGTAATACTGGCAGCGCCGCGCGTCCCACGTCCACGCCGGGCCGCCGAACACCGATTGCCAGTTTGAGGGGGGCGAGCCGTCCTCCTGCGGATCGGCCCAGACGTACCAGTCGGCGCGGGGGTTGTCGCGGTTCTGGCGGCTTTCCTCGAACCAAGGATGCTGGTCGGAGGTATGAGCATAGACCTGATCGATCGTGACCTTGAGGCCCAGTTCGTGCGCGCGCGCCACCATCCGGTCGAAATCCGCCAGCGTGCCGAAGATGGGGTCAACGTCGCAGTAATCCGCCACGTCATAGCCGAAATCGCGCATGGGCGAGGTGAAGAACGGCGAGACCCAGATCGCATCGACGCCGAGCTTTGCCACATGATCGAGCCGCGCGGTGATGCCGGGCAGATCGCCGATGCCATCCCCGTTCGCATCGCAGAAGCTGCGCGGATAGATCTGATAGATCGCCGCCCCGCGCCACCATGGCAGGTCTGCTGCTGCGGCAACGGGGCGGTCTTGGGCCTTGGCTTTGGTCATTGCGGAGACTGCATTTTGGGGGAGGAGGAGGGGCTCAGGCGGCACACCGCGCTGCCAAACGCGGGCAGATCGAGCAGAACGCTGCCCGGCGCGGCCACGCTGGCCGGGCACGTACCGTAGAACGTTTCGAGCTTACTGGCCGAAGCACCCACCACGCTGGCGGCGCGGATCGGCGCAGCGGACGTGTTGAACGCGATGAGGTATTCCGCGCCAGTTTCCGCATCGAAGCGCGAGACGCTGAACAGGCCGGGTTTCTCGCCATAGCCGCGCGTGACCTGCCGCCCGCGCGCCAAGGCCGGGTGGGCGTTACGCAGTGCGGCAAGCTGAGCGATCAGGCGGTAGAACGGGTGCGCTGGATCAAAATGCGCGGCGCCTGCCGGTGTGGCCGTCGCCAGCAGCCGGTTGTCGCGATAGCTGACCGTCTGCGTGGCAAACATGTCCTCGCGCGCGTCCTGATCGTTGCCATCGCCGACAAAGCCCTGCTCATCGCCCGAGTAGATCACCGGCGCGCCGCGCAGCGTGAGGAGCATCACGTGGGCAAGGGCGACGCGGGCTTCCAGTTCGGCAGCGCTGATGCCGGGACGATCAACACGTATCAGCGTGGCAATGCGGCCCATGTCGTGATTGCCGAGGAACGTGGGCATGGCGAGCGCCGCCGCCTCGCCGCCTTCGTAGAGCACATCGCCCTCGAACAGATCGGCCAGCACCTGCGTGCCCTTGCCCTGCCCCAGCACCGCGCGGACCGAGGCCTGAAACGCGAAATCGAGCACCGCGGGATAGCCATCGCGCCGGGTGAACTGCGCGATATAGCCGTTGCCCGGCTCCTCACGCGCGACTTCGCCGAAGATCGCGAAGTTGGGGATGCCGCGCGCCTTGGCCGTCTCCAGCATAGCGGGCACGAAGGCCTGCCAGAAGCCGGGATCGACATGGCGGGCGGTATCGATGCGGTAGCCGTCGATGCCGAAATCGGTGATCCACTGGCGGTAGATCTGGATCATGCCTTCGCGCACACGGGGGTGTTCGGTGAACAGATCATCCAGTCCGACGAAATCGCCGAAGCGGCTGTTCTCGCCAGTGAAGGTGGTGTCGCCCCGGTTGTGGTAGAACTGCGGATCGTTG
>JBIPOH010000440.1:0-2888 GCA_044379435.1 Novosphingobium sp. | reverse complement strand
CAGGGACTTTTACGTCTGCTTCGCCAGCAAGGACAAACGGCGTGTAGGCGAAGGTCGGATCGGTCAGCTTGGCGAAATTGGCGGAGCTGGAGTCCGCGTCGCCCACAAACCCGGCATTGATCGCCGCGCCTGCAAGCCCGCCCTTGCGCGAATAGGGATAGTCGGCGCGGCTGCGGTAGGAAAAACCGCCGCCGGCATCCTTCTCACGGTACTGGATCACATCCGCGGTGTGGTTGGCGATGATGTCCATATAGACCTTCATCCCGCGCGCATGGGCGGCATCGACCAGCGCCTTGAAATCGGCGTTGCTGCCGAAGTGCGGATCGACGCGGGTAAAGTCGGTGATCCAGTAGCCGTGATACCCGGCGCTTTCCTGGCCCGGAGCGCCCTGCACCGGCTTGTTCTTGAACACTGGGCCGACCCACACGGCGGTGGCCCCCATGCCCTTGATGTAATCAAGCCGGGCGATCAGCCCCGCAATATCGCCGCCATGGTAGAAGCCCTTGGCCGCAGGATCGAACCCGGTCTGCAGCCGGTCTCCCTTGAGGCCGCCGCGATCATTGGCGGGATCGCCGTTCTCGAACCGGTCGGGCAGGAGGAAATAGACCACCTCGCCCGCCGCCGGACGCGCGCGGACGGCTTCCAGCGGCGTCTGCGCGGCAACCGGCAAGCTGGCCCCGGCCAGCAGCGCCAGCGCGGCCAAGCGCAGCGCCCGCTTCATGCGGCTGCCCCCATCGCAGGGGCCGGGCAATGCCGCGCGATGAAATCGGCATGGGCAGGATAGCGCTCCACCTCGCGGCGATAGAGGCCGTTCAGCGTTTCCAGATAGGCCTTGAGGTCCGCCTCATCGATGGTTTCGGCAAGGCCGTGGCTGGCCTGCGGCACGATCCCCTGCCCGGCCATAACCTGAAACCAGCCCACTTCGCCGAACAGTTCATCGCCGTGGCGCGTGATGTGGCCATTGGCGCGGAACAGTTCGATGCGGTCTTCCAGCGTATCGGGCAGCGCCATGGCGCGCATCGCCTGCCAGAACGGCTCGGGCCGCTGGTTCACGTGATAGTGCAGCACGATGAAGTCGCGGATGCGCTCCATCTCGAAGGTAAACTGGCGGTTGTATTCACGCCGCGCCGCCTCGGTCTGGTTCTTGCCGGGCAGCAGCTTGAGGATGCGCGAGATCGCCGTCTGGATCAGGTGGATGCTGGTCGATTCCAGCGGTTCAAGGAAACCGCTGGCAAGCCCCACAGCAATAACGTTGCCGCGCCACGCTTCGGCCCTGCGGCCCGTGGTGAAGCGGATGGGCTTGGGATCGGCGAGCGCGGGCGCATCAAGGTTCGCCAGCAGGCTCTCCGCCGCCGCCTCGTCGCTGGTGAAGGCGCTGCAATAGACGCGGCCATTGCCGGTGCGGTGCTGCAGCGGAATGCGCCATTGCCAGCCCGCATCATGCGCCGTGGCGCGGGTGTAGGGGGTGAAGTCTTGCACTCGCCCGCTCGGCACCGCCAGCGCGCGGTCGCAAGGCAGCCAGTGCGACCAATCGACATAGCCGCTTCCCATCACGCCGCCGATGAGGAGGCCGCGAAAGCCGGTGCAATCGATAAACAGGTCGCCCGCGATTGCCTCGCCCGAAGCGAGCACCAGCGCCGTGATATCGCCGCTCTGCCCATCCTGCCGCACTTCACCGATCTGCCCCTCGCGCCGCACCACGCCGCGCGCTTCGGCAAACTGACGCAGGAACGCGGCATAGAGCCCCGCATCGAAATGGAACGCCCGCGGCATTTCCGGCACGTTGCGGCTCGTCAGCGGCGCCCCGCGATGCATCCGGCCTGCGCGCGCGGCTATATCGTTGATCGCATAATCGCCATGCGGCCCGGCAAGGCCAAGGCGGCGCGCGCGCGACCAATAGTGATGGAAGGCGCACAGCCCCACATCGCGGCCCACATCGCCGAACGCGTGCATGTAGCGATCGCCAGGCTGGCTCCAGCCGACGAATTCTATGGCCAGCTTGAACGTCGCCTGCGTGGCGCGGATAAAGGCGTCCTCGTCGATCCCGAGCGCCTGATTGAACATGCGGATCTGGGGGATCGTCGCCTCACCCACGCCCACGGTGCCGATCTCTTCGGATTCGACCAGCGTGACGGTGAAGCCCCGATCAAGGAAGTGGCCGAGCGCGGCGGCGGTCATCCACCCTGCCGTGCCGCCCCCCGCGATGACGATCCGCACCGGTCCCGGAGCGCCTGCGTTGCCGCTGGTGTCAGTGCTGCTCATCGCAGGTTTCCTGTGATCCGTAGGACGGGCCTTGTGCCGCACATGGCGAAGGCAGGAACCGAGCATCTGGCGCGGCAGCCCGCTTTGTGAACGGCCTGCCAAAGCTGGGTCATGGTTTCAGGCATAGACAAACGGTACCGGGCGGATGAACTTGCAGCAAGCATCCGCCCGGTTACGCATACGACTTCAGAACTTGTAGCTGAGGCCGATGTAGAAATCGCGGCCATAGCGCTGATAGTCGATCACCTGACGCGGATCGTTGTTCTGGTAGGTGATGAACGGACGATCGGTCAGGTTGCGCGCCTGGAACAGGATCGAGAGACCCGCCAGCGCCGAACCGGGCTGGAAATCATACCCGATCTGGGCATCGAGGATGCCTTCCGCCTTCGCCGTCCGGTAGGTCGGGTTGGCCGAAAGACCCGCAACTTCCGCCAGGAACTTGGAGCGGTAGCGATACGAAGCGCGCAGCTGGAAGCCATGCTTTTCATAGTAGACCGAGGCGTTGCCGACCCAGTCCGACAGGCCGGGCAGCGTGATCGGGTTCGCCGGATCGCTGTTCAGGCGGATCGTGCTGTCGGTGTAGGAACCGCTGCCATAGAAGCCGAAGCCGTCAAGCGAGGGCGTGA
>JBIPOH010000154.1:0-7479 GCA_044379435.1 Novosphingobium sp. | reverse complement strand
GTTCGAGCCCGACGAGATCGGCGCGCGCGGCGGCGAGGTCAGATGACGCGGCGTCGCGTGCCGCCGCAAGGGTTTCGCGGTCCGCGGTCAGGCGCTCGCGTGTCGCCGTCAGGTGCGCGCGGGTTTCGCCCACCGCCGCGAATGTGGCAGCCGCATCCGCGCGGCGCGCTTCGGCCGTCGCCATGGCGATGGCGGGATCGGGTTCCGCTTCCAGCGCGCGGCGCGTGGCGGCAAGGCGCGCTTCCTCGCTATCGAGGCGGGCGAGGCGCTGTCGCGCGGCCGTGAGGGCAGCTTCGGCAACGCGCCATTCGGCCTCGATCCCGGCCTGCTGCGCCACCATCGCGGCGAGTGCGAGTTCAGCGGTGCGCGCGGCCTGCTCGGCGGCGGCTTCGGCGGATTTCAGCGCGGGTCCTTCCGCGTTCTGCGCGGCGAGGGCGGTTTCGGCAGCGGCAAGATCGGCTTCAAGACGCGTGAGCGCGGCGGCGGCATCGCTGGTCAGGCGGTCGGCCTCGCGCCGTTCGTCTTCGATCCGGCGAATCTGACGGTCGATATCCGCAAGGCGCTGGGCTGCAGCTTCGGCCTGCGCGGTGAGTGCGGCGATGCGCTGGCCGCCCGCTGCGGCATCCTGCCGCCGATCAAACAGCGCATCGCGCGCGGCGCTTTGCGCAGCGGCGGCGGCGTGCTGGCTTTCCTGCGCAGTGCGGGCAGCGCCTTGTGCGGTCGCCACGGCCTCCTCGGCGCGGGCGGCGGCGGCGCGCGCGGCTTCGGCAGCGGCCGCGGCATCGCGCCAGCGCGCAAAGATCAGCCGCGCTTCGGCGACGCGGATGCGTTCGGAGATGGCCTTGTAGCGCTCCGCCGCCCGTGCCTGCCGCCGCAGAGCCCCGACTTGGGCTTCGAGCGTGACAATCAGGTCATCCAGCCGCGCAAGATTGGTCTCGGTCGCGCGCAGCTTGGTTTCGGCGTCCTTGCGCCGCACGTGGAGCCCCGCAATTCCCGCCGCTTCCTCCAGCATGGCGCGGCGTTCGGCTGGGCGCGCCGCGATGACGGCGGCAATCCGGCCCTGGCTGACGAGCGCCGGGCTGTGCGCGCCGGTTGCGGCATCGGCAAAGACCAGCGCCACGTCCTTGGCGCGCACATCGCGCCCGTTTACGCGGTAGGCACTGCCCGCGCCGCGCTCGATCCGGCGCACCACTTCGAGCTCGCCGCCGAAGGGGCCGGAGGGGTCGGTTTGTGCCGAGAGCATGACTTCGGCGAAATCGCGCGCCGGGCGGCTGGCCGTGCCCGCGAAGATCACGTCCTCCATGCCGCCGCCGCGCATGGACCGGGCTGAGCCTTCGCCCATGACCCAACGGATGGCTTCAAGCAGATTGGACTTGCCGCAGCCGTTGGGGCCGACAACGCCGGTCAGGCCGGGTTCGATGCGCAGTTCGGCAGGTTCGACGAAGCTCTTGAAGCCGGAGAGCTTCAGCCGCGTGAACTGCATCGGCACCCGCCCCTCCACCATGCTATCCGCCCCTTCCGAGGTGGTCGCTGGACAGCATGGGCTGGATCAGGTCCCGGCGATCAACGCGCGCCAGCCTGCTTCAGGATCGGCTCCAGCGCGTCCCAGCTCGCCACTTCGGCATTGCGGCCATTGACGATGAACGTGGGCGTGCCGGTGACGTTGAAGGTGTCGCCAGCCTTCTGGGTGTCGTCAGCCAGCTTGGTCGCGGTCTCGCTCTTGGCGAGGCACTGCGCCGCCTGATCCTTGGCGATGCCGCGCGCGGCGAAGAAATCGTTGAGCCCGCCGCGCGAACCGATGGCGCTGAAAATCTGCGCGGGCGGCAGGTTGGCGGCTTGCAGTTCGGGGCCGACGGGCTTGAGCCCTTCGAAGATCGCTGCCTGATTGGCAAAGACTTGCTCGGTCAGCGCAAAGAAGCTTTCGGGCGAGCCGCAGCGCACCAGCATCGCCATCGTGGTATCATAGGGATCACGCACGAAGTTGCGGAACTCGAGGCTGACGATGCCCTTGGCGACATAGTTGTCGCGCAGGCTCGGGAAGCCCTTTTCGGCAAATTCGGCGCAGTGCGAGCAGGTAAGCGAGGCAAATTCGATCAGCTTGATCGGCGCTTCGGGATTGCCCATGCGGTAGCCGCCTTCAGGCGTTACCGAAACCACATCGGTCCACGCCTTGCCCGCTGGCGGCGGCACGGCATTGAGCGGAGCGCCGACAGCGGCAGCCCCGGCTTCTTCCTTCTTGCCGCAGGCGGCAAGGCCCAGCGCAAGCGGGAGCAGGGCAAGGCCGAGAACGGCACGGCGGGGCGAGAACAGCTTGGTCTGCATGGGATCGGGGTTCGCTTCGCTGGTAAGGACGACAGACGCCGCAAGGATTAGCCGATTGGCGGGCAGGAATGAAGGGGCTGGAACGCCGGTGCCGGGGATTGTCAGCAGGCTCAGCGCAGGCGCGCTTCCAACTGCGGTTTCAGCATGGCCCAGGTGAACGTCCCGCTCAGCGGCACACCGTTCAGCACGAAGGCGGGTGTGCCGGTGATGAAGTCCTTTTCGGTCGCTTCCTTGGTGTGCTGGGCCAGACGTTCGGCCAGCGCCTTGTCCGCCAGGCAGCGGTCGGTTGCGGGACGATCATAGCCGCGCGCCTGCATCAGGCTGTAGAGCCCAAGGTCGCTGGCTATGGCGCGGGTGCGTGCGGCAAAATCGGTGTTCGACCAGCGCGCCTTCTGCGCGTCGGACAGCCTGCCAATCGGCTCCATCCACGTGCTCTGGTGGCGCAGGAAGGTCATGTGATTTCCAAAGAATTTGGATGGCGGACCGCAGTGGGTCAGCAGCGCGACGGTGAGATCGACCGGATCGCGCACGAAGCTGCGCACCTCGATCGAGCCCTTGCCCGGGCCAACCAGCCCGATCCGCAGCTGGGCATCGGACTCCGCTTCGAAATGGGCGCAGTGCGAGCAAGTGTAGCTGATGTATTCGATGAGCTTGATCGGCGCATTGGGATTGCCGAGCAGGTAGCTGTCTGCTGCCGTGCGTGCGACCACGGCGTTCCAGTTTGCTTTCGCAGGGGCCGGGGCGGGCCTGCTGGCCGCCGTCAGCAGCGCGGCGGTGCCCGTGGCGGCGAGCCCGAGGCCGATGGTCCTGATAATCGTGCGCATCGTCAGTCCTGCTTTCCCTTCACTTCGCCTCGTTCGCATCCCCGAGGCTGCGCGCCAGCGATTCCAGCACCGTGCGCAGTTCAGGGTCACCGATATCGCGCAGGCTATCGCCAAGTTCCATCGGAATTGGCTTGAGCGATGGCGGCGCTGCCCGAACGGGCCGCTGCGGATCGTTACTGGCCGGCGGCTGAACCGCACCTTGCCGCAGCTTCACCCGCGCCACGGCGCGGTAGCCGAAGAACTGGTTCACGCGCTCGATGATTTCGGGGATCACGTGCTGGATCAGCGGTGCATGCGCCGGGGTGACGACGAGCTGAAGAATGCCATCCGCCCGCTCACCGGGGGGGAAGCGGATCGATTCGGGCGCGCAGTGGCGGGCATGAGCCGCCCCGACGATCTCCCCCCAGCGTGAGACGACCGAGCTTTGCACGAAGCCGAAGCGGCGGAACGCGGTGCGCCCGATGGCGGGCATGAGATCGGCAATGGCGCGCGCTTCGCCGCCGCGCGGGCGCTCATAGGTGCGCGCCGCCGGGGCAGCCTGTGCGCTTTTGCCCATACCTTTGGACTTGGAGGGCGGATCACGTTCCATTGTGCGCGCCGCCATGCCATAGCCGCGCCATGCAGGCCAGTGGTGAGAGCGGATGGATCGGGGATGCAGGCGGCGTTTCTGCGGCGCTGCTGGGCTGGTATGATGCCAATGCGCGGCGCCTGCCCTGGCGCGCCATGCCGGGCGAGCCGCTGCAGGAGCCCTACCGCGTCTGGCTGTCAGAGGTCATGCTCCAGCAGACCACCGTTGCCGCCGTGCGGGCCTATTACGCCAAGTTCCTCGATCTGTGGCCCACGGTAGAGGCGCTGGCGGCGGCGGTGGATGCCGATGTCATGGCGGCATGGGCGGGCCTTGGCTATTATGCCCGCGCGCGCAATCTGCTGGCCTGCGCGCGCGAAGTGGCCGGGCGCGGCGGCTTTCCCGAGACCGAGGCCGCCTTGCGCGAATTGCCGGGGCTGGGCGCCTATACCGCCGCCGCGGTGGCCGCGATTGCCTTCGGGCAGCGCGCGGTGGTGGTCGATGCCAATGTCGAGCGCGTCGTCTCGCGGCTTTTCGCGATTGCCGAACCCCTGCCGGGCGGACGCACCGCGATCCGCGCCGCGACCGATTGCGTCACGCCGGACGCGCGAGCCGGGGATTTCGCGCAGGGGCTGATGGATCTGGGCTCCTCGATCTGCACGGTGCGCGCACCCCGCTGCCTGCTCTGCCCACTGGCCGACGCATGTGCCGCGCGGGCGGCAGGCACGGCAGAGGCCTTTCCGGTCAAGGCCGCGAAGAAGGCCAAGCCCACGCGCACCGGCACCGCCTTCTGGATCGAGCGCGATGGCGCGGTGTTCCTCGTTCAGCGCGAGGGGAAGGGCATGCTCGGCGGGATGCGCGCGCTGCCCGATGATGGCTGGTCGGCGCGCAGTGATGGCCACGGCACGCCGCCCACATCCGGAGAATGGCGCGCGGGCGGCAAGGTGCGGCACAGCTTCACGCATTTCGATCTCGAACTGCAATTGATGGTTGGCGACTGCGGCGATTGCGCTAGTCTGCCTGCGGGGGAGTTCTGGCCGGTCGAGACGGTCGAGGCGGCAGGGCTGCCCACGGTTTTTGCCAAGGCCGCGCGCCTGGCGCTCGCACACAGGTAGTTCATGCAAGACAACTCGCTTCTGCTCTCCCGCCGTTCCCTGCTGCGTTCGGCGGGTTGGCTCGGTGCCGGTCTTGCCGGTTCGGCGTTCGGCCCCGCGCGCCTGCTGGCCCAGCCATCGGCAGAGGACCTGTACCCCTCGCTCACCAATCTGGTGTACGATTACATCGCCTCGGGCCGCCTGCCCGGCGTGGTGGCTGCGGTGGGCTGGGGTGATGCGCCGCCCGCGCAGATCGCGCGCGGCACCATGGCGTTCGATAGCGGTGCGCCGGTCGATCTCGATAGCCTCTACCGCATCTATTCAATGACCAAGCCCGTCACTGGCATCGCGGCAATGATGCTGGTGGACGAAGGCAAGATCGGGCTCGATCAGCCGATCAGCGATTTCCTGCCGAAGTTTGCCAAGATGCAGGTGCAGGTTACGCCCGATGGTTCGATCACCGAGCTCGTCCCTGCGCAGACGCCGATCACCTTGCGCCACCTGCTCACGCACACGGCGGGCCTTGGCTACACGATCATCCAGAAGGGGCCGATCAAGGACGCCTATGAAGCCGCCGGGCTCGTGCCCGCGCGCGTCAGCCGTATGGCCATTCCGGTGCTCGGTGCGATCAGTTCCGCACCCAGCCTTGCCGATTTTGCCGACAGGCTGGCCGATATGCCGCTGGTCTACGAACCCGGCACGAAGTTCAGCTATTCCGTCACCCTCGATCTCCTCGGGCGGCTGATCGAGGTCGTCTCCGGCAAGGCGTTCGATGCCTTTCTGGCCGAGCGGATCTTCGGCCCCTGCGGGATGAGCAGCACCGGCTGGCAGGTCAGCCCGGCGCAGGCCGCGCGGCTCACCTCCAACTACTATCTCCACGATGGCAAGGTCGATGCGCTCGATCCCGCCGCCACTTCGGCCTATCTCGATCCCCCGGCGTTTCCGTTCGGCGGCGCAGGCCTCATCAGCAGCCCGCGCGATTACGACCGGTTCCTGATGATGCTAGCGGGCGGCGGCCTGATTGGCACGACACGCGTGATGAGCGAAGCGGCGGTGCGGCTCGGCACCAGCAACCTCTTGCCCGCCGCCGTGAGCACTGCCGGCACCTGGATCGAAGGCGCGGGCTTTGGCGCGGGCGGCCGCGTCGGCCTGGGCGCGGATGCGGGCACGTTCGGCTGGTCGGGCGCGGCGGGCACTGTCGGTTTCGTCAATACCCGGATCGGCCTGCGCGCGGGCATATACGTGCAATACATGCCCTCGATGGCGCTGCCGATTCAGGAAGAGTTTCCCAAGGCCGTGCTGACAGATATTTCCGCCATGAAGAAAGCCGCGTGACCTCAATGCTTTACAGGCCCAATCCTCCGATTGCCTTCACCGGTTCCGTGATCGACCGCGCCGATCATATCCGCGCCGATGCCGCCAAGCTGGCCGAACTGACCAATTGGCGCGCGCGCCTGCTGCGCCTCGATGGGCTCGATCCCGTCATCGGCGATGATGGCAGCCTCGTCTGGGGCACGCTGGCCGATGCGGGGCCGGACGATGAGCTGGTGTTCCTCGGCCTCGATGGCGAAGGCCGCGCCTGCTTTGCGCCCGTCGCGCCCGCCAACAAGGGCAATGCCGGCCCCGCCAACCCGCGCCTGTGGGGCGCGATGGCCACGCTCCCGGCGGGCGATCTCGCCACCTATGGCGGTGCCCGCGCGCTGGTCGATTGGCACGCCCGCCACCGCTTCTGCGCGCGCTGCGGCTATGCCACAAAGCTCGGCAAGGGCGGCTGGCAGCGCAAATGCGTGAATATGGACTGCAAGGCAGAGCACTTCCCGCGCGTCGATCCGGTCACGATCATGTCGGTCGAATGGGAGGGCAAGCTCCTCCTTGGCCGCCAGCCCCGCTTTCCCCCGCGCCGCTATTCCGCGCTCGCCGGTTTCGTGGAACCCGGCGAATCGATCGAGGAAGCCGTGGCCCGCGAAGTGTTTGAAGAAGCGGGCGTGCGGGTGCGCGATGTGCAGTATGTGGCGTGCCAGCCCTGGCCGTTCCCGTCCTCGCTGATGATCGGCTGCCACGCCTATGCCGATGACGGCGCGATCACCATCGACGCGACCGAGCTTGACGACGCGCGCTGGTTCACGCGCGAGGAAGTGGTCTACGCCATGGAAGGCCTCGAAACCGGGCGCGAAGACGGCGCCTTCATCGCCCCGCCGCCTTTCGCGGTGGCCCATCACCTCCTCAAATGGTGGATCGATCAATGAGCACACCCCCTGAAGTCACCATCGATATCTGGTCCGATGTCATGTGCCCGTGGTGCGTGATCGGCCATAATCAGCTCGAAACCGCGCTGGCCGGGATGGACGGCGAAGTCAGCGCCACCGTCCGCTTCCACCCCTTCGAACTGAACCCCGATATGCCCGAGCAGGGCGAGGAAAGCGCCGCCCACATCCAGCGCAAGTATGGCCGCACCCCCGATCAGGCGGCAGACGCGCGCGGCCGCATGGCGCAGGCCGCCGAAGCCGCAGGCTATTCCTTCCACTACACCGGAGAAGGCGATCCACCCCCCGCGATGATGTGGAACACCCGCCTCGCGCACCGCCTGCTCGTCGCCGTGCTGCGCGATCACGGCGCGGAAATGCAGGTCTCGCTCAAACGCGCCCTGTTCGACGCCCACTTCCAGCAGCGCCGC
>JBIPOH010000153.1:0-7483 GCA_044379435.1 Novosphingobium sp. | reverse complement strand
CCCTGCCTCGGAAACACGCGGCGAGGTTCCTTGCCAGAACAGGCTGGACTGCGGCGCGGGTAGTGGCTGCGGCGCAATGGGCTCAGCCTGCCAGGCCCGCATGGCGCCCGCATCGGGGGCCTGTGCCGAGCGGCGGTCGCCGGTCATCAGTGCCTGCCTCAGCCCTGAGACGATCATCCCGCGCACCAGTCCCGGATCGCGAAAGCGTACTTCGGTCTTGGCGGGGTGGACGTTGACATCGACTTCCTCGGCCGGGACATCGAGGAACAGCGCCAGCACCGCATGGCGATCGCGGGCGAGCATATCGGCATAGGCCCCGCGCACCGCGCCGATCAGCAGCTTGTCCTTCACCGGGCGGCCATTGACGAAGAGGTACTGGTGATCCGCCACGCCGCGGTTGTAGGTCGGCAGCCCGGCCACGCCGGTAAGCTGGAAATCCCCGCGCGCCAGATCGACGATCACGGCGTTATCATGGAGTTCGCGTGCAACGATCTGCGCGGTGCGCGCGGCCAGCGCATCGCCGGGCTGCACGTGGAGCGCGCGGCGGCCATCGTGCTCCAGCGTGAAGCCTACATCAGGCCGCGCGAGCGCAAGGCGGCGCACGACATCGAGGCTGGCAGCCCATTCGGAGCGCGCGCTGCGCAGAAACTTGCGCCGCGCCGGCACTTTGCCGAACAGGTCTTCCACCCTGATCCGTGTGCCCGGTGGAAGCGCCGCGGGGCCATCGGAGACGAGAACGCCATGATCGACGACCCGCTGCCACGCCTCGCCCTGCGGGCCCGCGCGGCTTTCAATCGTGACGCGCGCGACCGAGGCGATGGACGGCAGCGCCTCGCCCCGGAAGCCGAGGGTGGCGATCCGTTCGATGGCCTCATCCGGCAGCTTGGAGGTGGCGTGCCGCTCCAGCGCCAGCGCGATCTCGTCCGCGCGCATCCCGCAGCCATCGTCCGTCACCTCGATCAGCGCGAGCCCGCCCTCGGCCAGCCGGACCGAAATCTGGCTGGCGCCTGCGTCAATCGCGTTCTCGACCAGTTCCTTGAGCGCGCTGGCGGGGCGCTCCACCACCTCTCCCGCCGCAATGCGGTTGACGAGGTTTTCGGGCAAACGCCGGATGATGCGGACGGGAGGAAGCATGATACGAGCCACGCTAGCGCCGAGCATACGTTTTTTCGAGACGGACGGGGGTACTTATCCCGAAACGGTTTCACAAAATATTGGGTTTTGCCGGCAGCGCCTGCTAATGCGCCGACTTCGCCCGATCCCCAGTCCGCCTCTGCTTAGCGCACAGGTAGGCCTAACCGCAGTTTTACGACGGATTCCCTGATGGCATCGCTGCTTTCCCGATTCTTCAAGTTCGGTTCCCAGAACATCGCAATCGATCTCGGCACTGCGAACACGCTGGTTTATGTGCAGGACCGGGGCATCGTGCTCAATGAACCTTCCGTCGTGGCGATCGAAACGATCAACGGCATCAAGCGCGTTAAGGCCGTGGGTGATGATGCCAAGATGATGATGGGCAAGACGCCCGACAACATTCAGGCGATCCGCCCGCTGCGTGATGGCGTGATTGCCGACATCGAAGTGGCGGAAGAGATGATCAAGCATTTCATCCGCAAGGTGAACGGCTCGAAGAGCCTGCTGCGCTATCCCGAAATCGTGATCTGCGTGCCTTCGGGCTCCACCTCGGTCGAGCGCCGCGCGATCCGCGATGCGGCCAGCAATGCGGGCGCGAGCCAGGTGTTCCTGATCCTTGAACCCATGGCAGCCGCCATCGGGGCGGACATGCCCGTTACAGAGCCGGTAGGTTCCATGGTCGTCGATATCGGCGGGGGCACCACCGAAGTCGCGGTGCTGAGCTTGCGCGGGCTTGCCTACACCACTTCGGTGCGCGTGGGCGGAGACAAGATGGACGAGGCCATCGTTTCCTACGTGCGCCGCCATCACAACCTGCTGATCGGCGAATCGACCGCCGAGCGGATCAAGAAGGACTTCGGCATCGCCATCGTGCCGACTGACGGCATTGGCGAGACGATCCACATCAAGGGCCGCGATCTGGTCAACGGTGTCCCCAAGGAAATCACGATCACGCAGGCCAATGTGGCCGAAGCACTGTCCGAGCCGATCAGCGCGATTGTCGAGGGCGTGCGCATTGCGCTGGAAAACACCGCGCCTGAACTGGCGGCGGACATCGTCGATCAGGGCATCGTGCTGACCGGCGGCGGTGCGCTGATCCGCGGGCTGGACGAGCACTTGCGCGATGAGACTGGCCTGCCCGTCAGCGTTGCGGAAGATCCGCTTTCGTGCGTGGCGCTTGGCACCGGGCGCGCGATGGAAGATCCGATCTATCGCGGCGTGCTGATGACGGCGTGATGCCGCTCGGCTTGCACAAGGAAGGATAGCTGGATGGCGCGGCCTGCGGACCGGCGCCCGGGCTTTTCACGCAGGGCGCAATTCGGGATCTTTACAGGCTACGTCATTGCCGTGGCCGGGTTCCTTGCGGGCGTGGCGCTTTTGGTGGTGAGCATCGTCCATCCGGCGGCGTTTTCCTCGCTGCGCGGCGCGGCAAGCGAAGTGGCGCGCCCGGTGGGCGAAGCAGGCGCGGAAACGCGTGCGGCGGGTCAAGGCGTGATCGCGGCCATCGGCGCTTATTTCGAGGCGGGGCGGCAGAACGCCGAACTGAGCCGCGAAGTGGCGGCCGCCCGGGCCAATGCCATCACCATGCAGGCGCTCGAGAGCGAAAACCGCAGGCTGAAGGCACTGCTGGGCATTGTCGATCCGCAGATCAAGCCCGTGGCAGCAGCGCGGCTAATCGGCTCCACCTCAGCCAGCGCGCGGCGCTTTGCTGTGCTTTCAGCGGGCGCAGCGCAAGGCGTGCGCGCGGGCCAGCCGGTGCGTTCCGCCGCGGGGCTGATCGGCCGGGTAGTCGAAACCGGGCCGAACACAGCGCGCGTACTGCTGGTGACCGATCCGGAAAACGTCGTGCCCGTGCGGCGCGCGCGCGATGGGCTACCCGCCTTCATCGAGGGCAAATCGGATGGGCGCATCGCCATCCGGCTGATCAACATGGGCGTGAACCCGCTGAAGCAGGGTGATGTGTTTGTCACCTCCGGCTCGGGCGGGCTCTATCCGCCGGGCATTCCGGTGGCCGTGGTGACCGGCGTGGAAAACGACGGCGGCGTGGGCCACTTGGCCAGCGATCCCAGCGATGCCGATTTCGTGGTGGTCCTGCCCGTGTTCCAAGCCGCCGCCGTGAGCGCGCTGGATGCCAGCCAAGCGGCGGCAGGCCCCGCTCCAGACCCCAGCGGCAATGGAGGCGGCAACTGATGCCCCTCACCCTTCCTCGCCTTCCCGATCTGCAGGCCATGCCGACACGGCCCGAATACATCGCGCCCCAGCGCATCAACCGCGCGCCGTCGCTGTGGGTCGCATCGGGGCTGCCGTGGGTTTCGGTCATGCTGGCCAGCCTCGCGGCCTTCTCGCCCGTGATCGCCTCCGCGCCGGTGGTGCCGCCGCTGGCCTTCGTTCTGTTTCTTGCCTGGCGGCTGCTGCGCCCCGGCTTGCTGCCGGTCTGGGCCGGGCTGCCGCTGGGCGCATTCGACGATCTGTTCAGCGGCCAGCCGTTTGGATCGGGCGTGGTGCTGTCGTCGTCGGCGATGCTCGCGATGGACGCCATCGACAACCGCCTGCTGTGGCGCAGCTTTGCGCAGGACTGGGGGGTGGCCTGCGTGCTGATCGCGGCCTATCTCGCGCTGGCGGCGACCATTGCAGGGCTGGCGGCGGGCTATCCGCTGCCGCTGGTGATCGGGCCGCAACTCCTTGTCACGCTCGCGCTCTATCCCATAGTGACGCGGTTTGTCGCGCTGCTGGACCGCATTCGCCTCCTGCCTCTGAGGACGGTCTGAAGCCGGTGCGCCAGAAGTGGGCCTGGCCGTGGTCGAAGCCGGTGAAGCCGCTGCCGGTCACGGGCGCGCAACTGACCAACGCGTTTGAGCGGCGCACGTTCGTGCTCGGCATGGCGCAGGCTGGGGTTGGCCTGCTGCTGGCCGGGCGGCTGACCTGGCTGGCGGTGGCAGAAAATGCCAAGTATCAGGCGGCGTCAGAAAGCAACCGGGTCAACCTCACGCTTATTCCGCCTCGGCGCGGCTGGGTGATCGACCGGACCGGGGCGTCGCTCGCGGCCAACCGCGCCGATTTCCGCGTCGATTTGGTGCCGGACCGCCTGATCGATGCCGATAGCACACTGGGCGTGCTGGCCGATCTGCTGGGCCTGACGGCGGACCGGGTCAGCGACATCAAGGACAAGCTCAAGAAAGCACGCGGGTTCCAGCCGGTCGAGGTGGCCTCCAGCCTCGATTGGGACAAGTTCGCCGCAGTCAGCGTGCGCCTGCCCGAACTGCCGGGTGTCATCCCGCAGCGCGGCTTCTCGCGCTATTACCCTACCGGCGCGGCGGTGGGGCATCTGGTTGGCTATGTTGGCCCGGCTTCTGCCGAGGACTACGAGAAGGAGCGCAACCCGCTGCTGATCACGCCCGGCTTCAAGATCGGCAAGGATGGCCTCGAAAAGCATTTCGAGGAACGGCTGCGCGGCGTGCCCGGCGCGCGGCGGGTGGAGGCGACCGCCAGCGGACGCGTGGTGCGCGATCTGGGCACGCGCGAGGACGTACCGGGCAAACCCATCCAGCTCACCATCGATGCCGCGCTGCAGGACTATGCCGCGCGGCGCATCGGGCTTGAATCAGGCTCGGTCGTGGTGATGGACTGCCTGACGGGCGATCTGCTCGCCATGGTTTCGATGCCCAGCTTCGATCCCAACAGCTTTGCCGATGGCATTGGCCGGATCGAATGGAAGATGCTGGCCGAAGACGACCATGTGCCCCTGCGCAACAAGGTGCTGCGCGGGCTCTATCCGCCGGGATCGACGGTGAAGCCGATGGTGGCACTGTCCTTCCTTGAGGCCGGGCTGGATCCCGAAGCGAGCGTCGGCTGCGGCGGCGGCCTGCGCGTGGGCAACCGAGTGTTCCACTGCTGGAACCGGCGCGGGCACGGCTCGGTCAACATGGCCAAAGGCATCTACCAATCGTGCGATGTCTATTTCTACCACTTTGCGCAGGCCATCGGGATGGACCCTATCGCGGCGATGGCGCGGCGACTGGGTCTGGGCCAGGAGTTTCCGATGCCCTATCCCGGCCAATCCTATGGCACCGTGCCCGATCCGGCATGGAAGCAGCGCAAGTACGGCAAGGAATGGGCGCTCTACGATACGGTGAACGCCACGATCGGCCAGGGCTACATGCTGGTCAATCCGCTGCAGCAGGCGGTGATGGCCGCGCGCATTGCCTCGGGCCGCAATCTCATGCCGCGCCTGCTGATGAACCGGCGCCCGCCGCAGGCCGCTTCGCTCGGCATCCGGCAGGATCACCTCAATCTGGTCCATGCAGCGATGAGCGAAGTGGTCAACGGACGCGGCACCGCGGGCAAAGCACGCCTGCCGGTGGAAGGCGTGCAGATGGCGGGCAAGACCGGAACCGCGCAAGTCGTCGGGCTCAACATCGGCAACGGCAAGGGCGGGCTGTGGAAGCACCGCGACCACGGCCATTTCATCTCCTTCGCCCCGTTTGACAACCCGCGCTATGCCTGCGCCGTCACCATCGAGCATGGCGGCGGATCGGGCGCGGCCTATCCCATTGCGCGCGATGTGATGACCTTTCTGTTCGACCGCGCCAAGGCGATGGAAGTGCTGGAAGGGTATGAAAAGACCTGGGGCGGCAATGTCCAGCAGCGCATGGCTGCCCGCTACGATGCCTATGCCGCAAAGTTTGGCGCGAGCGCGCCCGCAGCGCCCGATGAAGAACAGGCGGCAGAGGTCGTGGCGCAGGACAACCGCCCTGTGGCCGAGCCGACGGCTGCACAGACCGACGCTGCCCCGCCTGCGCCCGAACCCGAAGTGACGCCGCCGCCGGCCGAAACGGCGGCACCTGCCGCTGCGCCTTCAGCAGCGCCCTCGGCACCGAGTTCGCCAGCAGTCGGCGCCGCACCGCCAGCGGGAGCCTGAGATGCAGCGCGCCTATGTTCCCGGCTTCGTCGCTCGCCAGCCATGGAGCGTGATCCTGCCGCTCATCGCGCTGGTCGGCTTTGGCGGAGCGGTACTCTATTCGGCGGCAGGCGGGCACCTGATGCCCTGGGCGCTGCTGCACGTGGTGCGGTTTGGCGTGTTCCTCACCATGGCGCTGGTGATCGCGCGCATCCCGCAAAGCTGGTTCAAGGCGGCGGCGCTGCCCGGCTACGCGGTTCTGTGCGTGATGCTGGTGCTGGTGGAACTGATCGGGCAGGTCGGCGGCGGCAGCCAGCGCTGGCTCAATCTGGGCTTCATGCAATTGCAGCCGTCCGAACTGATGAAGCCGGGCATCGTGCTGGTGCTGGCGTGGTTCTACAGCGTGCTGCCCCCGTCAGAGGTCCGCACATGGCGCGCCATTGTGCCGGCCGCGATGCTGCTGGGGCTGCCTGCCGGGCTAGTCATGCTCCAGCCCGATCTGGGCACGGGCCTTGCGATCAGCTTTGGCGCGGTCGTGATCATGTTTCTGGCCGGCTTGCCGCTGTGGCTGTTCATCAGCGGCGGAGCGGCCGTTGCCGTCGCTGCGCCGCTTGCGTTCTTCACGCTGCTCCACGATTATCAGCGCAAACGTGTGCTGGTGTTCCTCGATCCCGAAAGCGATCCGCTGGGATCGGGCTATCACATCACCCAATCCAAGATCGCGATCGGTTCGGGCGGGCTTACGGGCAAGGGCTTCGGCCATGGATCGCAGAGCCACCTCAACTATCTGCCCGAGGCACACACCGACTTCGTGTTTGCCACGATGGCCGAAGAATGGGGCATGATCGGTGGTTTCTTCGTGCTCATCGTCTTCGCGCTGATCCTGCGCTGGGGCCTTGGCGTAGCGCTGCGCGCACCAGACCGCTTTTCGCGCCTGCTGGCCGCAGGCATGGTGACGACGATCTTTTTCTATCTGTGCATCAACCTGATGATGGTGATGGGCCTTGCGCCCGTGGTGGGCATCCCCCTGCCCTTCGTCAGCCACGGCGGCTCTTCGATGATGACCAACATGCTGTGCATCGGCACGCTGATGGCCGTGGACCGCTGGTCGCGCCCGCAGCAGGGTACGCTTGGATAACAGCATCGGGATAAAAACATCAATTTGGGGCTTGGCAGCAGATCAAAAATCGCTAATGGGGCCTCTCCCGGTTGCCGGTGACGGTACGGTGTGGACGCATAGCTCAGTTGGTAGAGCAGCTGACTCTTAATCAGCGGGTCCTTGGTTCGAGCCCAAGTGCGTCCACCATCCTTTTCAATGACTTACCAGCCCTAACCTAATCTCGCGCTTGGCGCGACGGTTCGCCAGGCATCATATAGGCATCAGGCTGCTGATCCCGGCTTTTCCCATGTGCCGCGCAACCTCATCAGGCAGCAGTGCTGTTTCCATCCAGA
>JBIPOH010000008.1:0-25212 GCA_044379435.1 Novosphingobium sp. | reverse complement strand
GTGTTCGATCTGGCGACAGGCGCGGTGCAGCGGCTGGGCGATCCGCGCTTGGCCGTGGCCGATCAATGCGGCGGCCCTGATGCCAAGGCGCCGCGCGCGGTGATTGCCAGCGGCGATGATGCCATGCCCGAAGTCTATGCGCTGGAAGGCAAGGGACTGCGGCCGCTGACCGCGCACAACACGGCGCTGAACGCGGGCATTGCCTGGTCCCCCGTGCGCGACTTTGCCGCAACTGCCAGTGATGGCAGCGAAGTGCGCGGGATGCTGACGCTGCCCAAGGGCTATATGCAAGGCCAGCGTTATCCCACCGTGCTGTGGATCCACGGCGGTCCGACCGCGCAGGATACACACGAGATCGATACGATGCGCCAGTGGATCGCGGCGCAAGGCTATGCTGTGCTGGCGGTCAACTATCGCGGCAGTTCGGGGCGCGGCGATGCCTATGGCACGGTGATCGCGGCCGACTGGGGCAACAAGGAAGTCCTCGATCTTCATGCCGCGACCGACTGGGCGATTGCGCAGGGGATTGCCGATCCGGCGCGGCTGGCGGTGGGCGGGTGGAGCTATGGCGGCATCCTCACCGATTTCCTGATCGTGCGCGATGGCCGCTTCAAGGCCGCGTTCAGCGGGGCGGGCGAAGGCAATATCTTCGCGCTGTTCGGTGTGGACCAGTATATCCAGCAATATGCGCAGGAAGTGGGGCCGCCCTGGCAGGACCCGGCGCTGTGGATGCGGCTTTCCGAACCGCTGATGCATGCCGACCGGATCAAGACGCCCACGCTGTTCATGGGCGGGATCGCAGACGACAACGTGCCGCTGATCGGCGGCCAGCAGCTGTATCAGGCGCTCAAGCTGACCGGCGTGCCGACGCAGCTGGTGGGCTATCCGGACGAGAACCACGGCATCACGCGCCCCAGCTTCCAGCGCGACCGGCTGGAGCGGATCGCCGATTGGTACAAGCGGCACGTGAAATAGCCGCACGGCTGCGTGAAAATCAGGGAATAGTGGCGGGGCGGGACTCGTATTCGCGGCAGGTGCGCTCTATTTGCCGGTTCCATTGGAGGATTTCATGGCGACCACCCACAAGACCCGCATGCTCATTATCGGTTCCGGCCCGGCCGGGCTTTCCGCCGCGATTTATGGCGCGCGTGCGGGCATGGAGCCGATCGTGGTGCAGGGCCTGCAGCCCGGCGGCCAGCTGACGATCACCACTGATGTCGAGAACTATCCCGGCTTTCGCGATGTGATTCAGGGGCCGTGGCTGATGCAGGAAATGCAGGCGCAGGCCGAGCATGTCGGCACGCGGATGCTGTGGGACACGATCACCGAGGTGAGCATGGACGGCCCCCCGTTCCGCGCGCTTGGCGATAGCGGCGACATCTATGAAGGCGATGTGCTGGTGATCGCGACGGGTGCGCAGGCGCGCTGGCTGGGCGCGCCTGGCGAGCAGGAGTTCGGCGGCAAGGGCGTTTCAGCCTGTGCGACCTGCGACGGGTTCTTCTATCGCGGCAAGAAGGTGGTCGTGATCGGCGGCGGCAACACGGCAGTCGAGGAAGCGCTCTACCTGACCAACCATTCGCCCGAGGTCACGTTGATCCACCGCCGGGATTCCCTGCGGGCCGAGAAGATCCTGCAGGATCGCCTGATGAGCAATCCGCGCATCAAGGTGCTGTGGAACAAGGCCGTCACGCGCTTCACCGGCGCGTCGGGCGGCGTGCTGGAAGCGGTCGAGCTTGTCGATACAGTAACGGGCGAGGCGTCTTCGCTGGCGACCGACGGCGCGTTCGTGGCCATCGGCCATGCGCCTGCGACCGAGCTGTTCAAGGGCAAGCTCGAACTTGATAGCAGCGGCTACATCGTGGTGGAGCCCGGCACGCCCAAGACGGCAATCCCGGGCGTGTTCGCGTGCGGCGATGTGATGGACCACACCTATCGTCAGGCGGTGACGGCGGCGGGCACAGGCTGCATGGCCGCGCTCGATGCCGAGCGGTTCCTTGCCGAACATGCCTTTGCGGCAGCACAGAAAGAAGCAGCGGAATAATCGCTTAGCGTGTTGTTTCCAGAATGCGGCTGAGGAGCCAAGCTTGCGCTTCCTCGCCAGCGAAGCTGTGACCGCTGCTGGCGTGGCGCTGGATGCGCGGGTCATCGGCGGGCCAGACGGCCTCGAACATCTGCGCCGTACGGTCGCCGTTGGCCAGTAGGATCGCCACCGGGCCGGGGAAGCGCGCGAGGCTTCCCGCCATCCAGTCGACCAGCCCGGATCTTGGCGCTGGCGCTGGCGCGGCCGCCTGACGCAGGCCGCGCGCCAGCTTGGCAAGGTTCACCCCGCCGGTGAGGAGCCGCAGCACCTCGCGCGGATTGGCCAGTTTGGCGAGATAGCGCTGGCGCAAGGCAGCGGGCGGAGCCGCTTCGGCTTCATCCGTCTCCAGCGTCCACGGGTTGGCGAGGATCAGGCCATCGAGGCCGATGTCGGCGCCGTGAAGCATCAGCGCAGCCGCCGCATCGCAATTGCCGAAAGCGACGATGCGGCGCAGGCTTGGCGCCTCGGCGCGGAATGCGGCGAGGGCGGCAGCGATATCTTCGCGCGTGTGCTGGAAGCCGGGATCGCTGCCCTCGCTTTCGCCCACGCCGCGCCGATCATACCGCAGCACGGGAACGCCCGCAGCGGCGAGCCGCGAGGCGAGCTGCGCTTGCCCGCCCCAGCTGCCCGCACGCACTTCGCGCCCGCCTGAAACGAGCAACAGGCCGCAAGAGCCGGTCGCGACTTCGGCATCAAGCGTGCCGACCAGCCTATCCGGCCCGCAGGGAAAGGTGATGTGGCGGCGCATCAGCCTTGCGCCTCAGCCGCGATGATCCGGGCCAGCGCGGCAGACTGGGCGGGGTCTTCGCCGGGTTCGCTGCGCAGCCACAGGGGGCTGCCGCCAAGTTCGGATTGCCGGATCACGCGCTGGCCTTCGTCTTCGGGCAGAGCGGCATCGAGCCCGGCAATGAGCGCGGCGGAAAGGCGGTAGCCGGCAAGCTCCAGCCCGTGTTGGCGGCCCTGTTCCAGCAGGTCGGCGCTACTTTCCTCGCGCCCGGCCTCCTTGGCGGCCAGCACGCGCGCGCGCAGAAGCTGGCGAAGGACCGCCGCGCCTTTCTGCGGTTCGAGCACCCAGCCGGGCAGGCTGACCGGAAACACCAGCGCTCCGCCGCGCACCGCCAGCACATGCGTCGCGGCAAAGTGACGCGCGGCCGCCGCCATGGCGGTACGCCAGCTGCCCAGGCTCTGCGCGGAAAAGGCCTGCGGGCTTTCGTTGCAGCCGGGCAGATCGGGCAGCATCGAATCGAACCCAAGCGCATCGAGCTGGCGCTGGGTTTCGACCAGCATGCGCCGCGTCCGGTTCATTTCCTCGAACAGCGGCGGCACGATCAGCAGACGTACGGAGCGTTGGCGATCAAAGGCGGCGGCGTACTCGTCCGCAAGGCCGGCAGGTCCGGGGCAGGGCCAGTTTGTCGGCATGGCCCTCTCGCTCAGGCCCCGGCGCGCTTGGCTTGGATGAAAGCGAGGAGATCGCCGTACGTGCCCAGCATGTCGCCATCCACTTCGTCATCGTCGATCACCACGCCGAAGCGGTCCTCGATTTCGGTGAGCAGCCCCGCGACGGCCATCGAATCCAGTTCGGGCAAGGCGCCGAACAGGCCGCTGCCTGCAGTCAGCGCAGTGGCGCGCGCCGGGCCAAGGCCCAGCACATCGCTGAGCAGGGCGCGCAGGTCGGTATCGGTCTGGTCGGTGGAGGTCACGGATAAGCCTTTGTGATGCTTGAGGTTGTTGGCGGCTTAGCCAGCAGCCTGCGGTGATACAAGCGCAGGCTGGGAGCGTTGTTGCAGGATGCGGCGCGTGGCGGCCTTTGCGGCGAGGCGGGCGAGGGCAGGCCAGTGGCCGACAGCGGCGGGGCGATAGAACTGCAGGGCATAGCGCGGGCGCTGCGCCTCCATCCAGTCGCGCTTGTAGGGATCGTTGCCGGTGCCGAAATCGACCGTGTGGACGCCGTCCACGTCGATCACGTGGGCGAACAGCGCGGCGGTGAGCAGCGTGCCAGGGGAATGCGCGCGCATGGCTTCATCGTGCGCCAGCTTGTGAATCCACGCGGTGCCTCCCTCGACGGTCCAGAACTGCGCGGCAACCGGCTGGCCATCGATTTCAGCGATCCCCATGCGCAGCGCGCCCGCCTTGGCTTCGGCCATTGCGAAGGCGCGCAGGAAGGCGGGGGTGCCTTCCTCGGGCTTCCAGCTTCTTGCGTAGATTGCCTCGTAAGCATCCCAATCGGCAGGAGAGAATGCGGTTTCGATGCGCAGGGAGACTTTGCCGCGCGCTGTCTTGCGGCGGACGGTTTCGCGCAATTGTCCGGGCCGGGCAGCCCAGTATTGCGCGAAGCTGCGGTCCTTCAGTTCGAGGAGATGGTTGGTGTCGCAAGGCTCGGCCACGCCGATCCAGCCGGCAGCGCGGAAGGCGGCAGCAAGCGCAAGGGCCTCGGCTTCGGGCATCGGCGCAAGGCGAGCGGCCCCGGCGGGAGCAAGGCTGCGGGCAAGCGCTGCGAAGAGTTCGGGCGCGCGCGCTGCATCGCTGGCCAGCGGGCGAACGAAGAAGCTGTACCAAGCGCCAAGCGGCGCCGCACCATCCGGTCCCTCGCGGAACGGGAGGACGGCTAGCGCTTCGCCATCGCGCGCCACTGCCAGCTTGCACGCCGCCCCCGGCAGGCAATGCTCGGCCAGCAGCGACAGCCACTCCAGCCGGTCGAACGGCGTGCTGGCGGCCGTGCGCGCAAGCAGCGCGGCGAGCGCCGGGTCGGCCCTCGCTTCGTGCAAATCCGCGTGATAGACCGTCACACCCAAGGTTTCGTACCTGCCTTTGCCTTCAAGAGAGCTGCGTGACTGCTGCGCCCGATCCGACCGTCCATCCGCTCGACCACCTTGCGCTGCGCGGCCAGCCTGATGCGCCCGCGCTGGTTTTCCGTGACCGCATCCTTAGCTTCGAGGCGTTAAATCACCGTTTAGGACAACTGGCGGCGTGGCTGGCGGGGCAGGTGCCTGAGGCCGGTGCCCGCGTGGCAACCTGGCTGCCCAAGAGCGAGCTGGCCTGCCTGATGCCGCTCGCGGCGGTGCGCGCGGGGCTGGTGCATGTGCCGGTGAACCCGCTGCTCAAGCGCGCGCAAGTGGCGCATATTCTGGCCGATAGCGGGGCGCAGGTGCTGATTGCGAACCCGGCCCGGTTGCAAACGCTGGAGGCGGGCGATCTTGCGCACGCGGTGATGCACGAGGACAGCGCGGTACGGGCGGCGGCGGAAGGCCTTGCGCCGCTGGGGCCATCGCAGGCGGCGCCCGATGATCTGGCGGCGATCCTCTATACCAGCGGATCGACCGGGCGGCCCAAGGGCGTGATGCTGAGCCATGCCAACCTGTGGCTCGGCGCAGTGAGTGTGGCGCATTATCTGGGTTTGACCGCAGACGACCGCGTGCTGGCGGTGCTGCCGCTGGCGTTTGATTATGGGCAGAACCAGCTGCTTTCGACATGGTACGCTGGCGGCAGCGCAGTGCCGCTGGATTATCTGACCGCGCGCGATGTGGCCAAAGCGGTGGAGCGGCACCAGATCACCACGCTGGCCGCCGTGCCGCCCCTGTGGGTGCAACTGGTGGAACTGGACTGGCCCGAAGCGGCGGCGCTCAGGCTCAAGCGGCTGACCAACAGCGGCGGCGCGCTGACGGAGCCGCTGGTGCGGGCTTTGCGCACGCGATTCCCGGCAGCGCGTCTGTTTCCGATGTATGGCCTCACCGAGGCGTTTCGTTCGACCTATCTCGATCCGGCGCTGGTGGATGCGCACCCCACCTCCATGGGCAAGGCGATCCCCTTTGCCGAGGTCATGGTGGTGGCGGACGACGGGCGCGAGGCGGCGGCGGACGAGGAGGGCGAACTGGTCCATGCGGGGCCGCTGGTGGCGAGGGGCTATTGGCAGGACGCAGAGCGGACGGCGGAGCGCTTCAAGCCCGCGCCGACGTTCTCGCAGATGGGCGGCATGGCCGTATGGTCTGGCGACAGGGTGCGGCGCGATGCGCAAGGGTTGCTGCACTTTGCCGGTCGGCGCGATGCGATGATCAAGACCAGCGGCAACCGCGTGAGCCCGCAGGACGTGGAGGACGCCGCGATTGCCACGGGGCTGGTGGCCGAGGCGGCGGCGCTGGGGCTGCCCGATCCGGCGCTGGGGCAGGTGATCCATCTGGTCGTGCGCGCCAAGGGGGATGCGGCGCAGGCCGAACCGGCGCTGCCCGCGGCACTGGCGCGCGATCTGCCCGGCTTCATGGTGCCGCGCGTGATCCACTGGCGCGAAGAAATGCCGCTGAGCCCCAATGGCAAGCTCGACCGCGCGGGTCTTTACCAGGAATTATTGGCCGCTGTGCAACAGGGCTGAACCATGAAGCCGCTTGGCCCCATTCCCCCCGGATTTGCCGCGATCGACGGCGAGCTTGCCATTGGCGGGCGCAAGGCGTCTGCGCTGGTGGCAGAGGTGGGCTCGCCGCTGTTCGTCTATGACGGCGCGCTGATCACGGCGCGGGTGGCGGCCTTGCGCGCGGCGCTGCCGCAGCAACTTGGCTTGCACTATGCGATGAAGGCCAACCCCTATCCGCCGCTGCTGCGCCACATGGCGGGGCTGGTCGACGGGTTCGACATCGCCTCGGGCGGGGAACTGCTGCTGGCCGAGGCGGCGGGAGTTCGGGCGGAGCAGATCAGCTTTGCCGGGCCGGGCAAGCGCGATGCCGACCTTGAAGCGGCGATCAGCCGGGGCGTGACGCTGAACCTTGAATCCGCGCGCGAGGCTGAGCGGGCGCTGGCCATCGGGGATCGGGTGGGCCGTACGCCGCGCCTCGCGATTCGGGTCAATCCCGATTTCGATCTCAAGGGATCGGGGATGAAGATGGGCGGCGGGGCCAAGCCGTTTGGCGTTGATGCGGCGGCGGTGCCTGCGCTGGCGCAGCGGATCATGGCCTCCGGTGCCGAGTGGCGGGGCCTGCATATCTATGCCGGAAGCCAGACGCTGGACGCCGCCGCGATTGCCGAAATGCAGGCGGCCACGATTTCGCTGGCCGCGCGGCTGGCGCAGGAAAGCGGCGCCATGCTGCCCGCGTGCAACCTTGGCGGCGGCTTTGGCATTCCCTATTTTCCGGGCGACATGCCGCTCGATCTGGAGGCCGTGGGCGCGGCGCTGGCAGAGCAACTGGCGGCGCTGCCCGATGTGCTGGCCGGCACTGCGTTCTGCATCGAGCTTGGCCGGTATCTGGTTGGCGAAGCGGGCGTTTATCTGACCCGCATCATCGACCGCAAGGAAAGCCATGGCGAGGTGTTCCTCGTCACCGATGGCGGGATGCATCACCAGTTGGCGGCCAGCGGCAATTTCGGCACCGTGGTGCGGCGCAATTATCCCAGCGCCATTGCCACGAAGTTTGGCGCTCAGCCCGAGGAGGCGGCGAGCATCGTGGGCTGCCTGTGCACCCCGCTCGACCGGCTGGCCGACAAGGGCGGCTTTCCCCGCGCCGAAGAAGGCGATCTCGTCGCGGTGTTCTGCGCCGGGGCCTATGGCGCGAGTGCCAGCCCGCTGCACTTCCTTGGGCATGGTCCGGCGGCTGAATGGCTTGTGAACGCAAGCTACTGATTTTCAGCCATTAACCTTTGGCTGCTGCGCCGTCCTCTTTCGGGACTGGGCCGGAAACGCGCTTGCCGCGATCTTCCCTGAGGCATCAGGGCTAACGGTATCTTCACCTATTTTGGCGATAGCCCGGAAAACATGGCCACCCCTCCCGGTCCCGCAGCGGGACAGGAGGGACGGTCAGCGAAGCCTCGCAAAAGGACGGTCAATGCCTCGAACCTATCGTCTCACCTTGTTGCTGGCCTCCACGGCCGCGGTGAGCCTGTCGCTGGGCGGCTGCGCGAGCGGTGGCGGCGCACAGCTGCCGCCCGCCTCGTTCGTGGCGCTGCAGGAAGGTCCGGGCGAGGAGTATGTGATCGGTCCGCTCGATGATTTGACGATCTTCGTCTGGCGCAATCCCGAACTGGGCGCCACGGTGCAGGTGCGGCCCGATGGGCGCATCACCACGCCGCTGATCACCGACATGCCCGCCGTGGGCAAGACCCCCTCGATGCTGGCCGAAGACATCAAGCTCCAGCTTTCGCAGTATATTCAGGAACCGATCGTCTCGGTCATCGTCAACAAGTTTTCCGGCACCTTCAGCCAGCAGGTGCGCATCGTCGGCGCGACCGGCAAACCGGCTTCGATCCCCTACCGGGCCAACATGACCCTGCTCGATGCGATGATCGCGGTGGGCGGCCTTTCGGAATACGCGGCGGGCAACAAGGCGCGGCTGATCCGCTTCGACAAGCAGACCGGCAAGCAGAAGGAATATGGCGTGCGGATCGGCGATCTGCTGCGCAAGGGCGATACGCGCGCGAATGTCATGCTGATGCCGGGTGATGTGATCATCATTCCGGAAAGCACGTTCTGAGGGTGCCCGCAGCATGACGAGCATCTATGAAGAAGTGCGCATCGCGCTCTACGGTATCTGGCACCGGCGCTGGCTGGCGCTGGGCGTGGCCTGGCTGGTCTGCCTGCTGGGCTGGTTGGTCGTGGCCACAGTGCCCAATACCTACGAATCGAAGGCGCGCATCTTCGTCCAGATCGACGATGTGCTCTCGGATCAGATCGGCATCGGCGGCGACCGCAAGCGCGATATCGAGCGCGTGCGCCAGACGCTGACCAGCTCGGTCAACCTCTCCAAGGTCGTCCGTGCCACGCGGCTGGGCGACAAGGTGACATCTGACAAGCAGATGGAAGCGGCGGTCGCGGCGCTGGGCAAGAACATCAAGGTGGTGAGCCAGCAGGACAACCTGTTCGAGATCACCGGCTATTCGGGCAGCAAGGTCTATTCCGATGTCCAGAATGCCAAGCTGGCGCAGGATATCGTGCAGAAGATGATCGACATCTTCCGCGAGGAAAACCTTGCGGGCGGGCGCGGCGAGATGAGCGATACGCTGGCCTTCATGGACCAGCAGCTGGCTGACCGGCAGAAGGATCTCGAAGCCGCCGAGCAGAAGCGCCAGGCCTTCGAGGCCAAGAACGCCGAGATGATGCCGGGCAACGGCTCGCTCACCAGCAAGATCGAAGGCGCGCGCGCCGAATTGCGCGGGATCGAATCCGATCTGCTGGCGGCGCAAAGTGCGCTCGCGTCCATTCGTGGCCAGCTTTCGGGCACCCCGCCCACGATCATGGTGCCCGGCGCCAGCGGCGGTGCGCGCGGTTCGCTGGCGCAGGCGCAGGCTGATCTGGGCGCGCTGCGGGCGCGCGGGCTGACGGATAGCCATCCCGATGTGATCGCGCTGAAAGCGCAGATTGCCAGCCTCGGCCGCGCGGCGGCAGGTGAGGCTGGGCCTGGCGGCATGCCCAACCCGGCCTATTCCTCGCTGCAATCGATCAAGGCCGACCGCGAGGCCAGCCTGATTGCGCTGCAATCGCGCCGTGCCTCGCTCAGCACCGAGCTGGCGCAGCTGACCGGCCGCCAGTTCAGCGAGCCTGGCCTTGCTGCCGAAGCCGCGCGCATCAACCGCGATTATGACGTGCTCAAGGAACAATACGACAAGCTGCTGCGCGACCGTGAACAGCTACGCCTGCGCGGGCAGGTCGAAACCGAGCGCAATGCGGTGAAGTTCGAAGTGATCGATCCGCCCACGACACCGCGCGGCCCGTCTGCACCGGACCGGCCGATGCTGCTGGTGCTGGTGCTGATCGTGGGCGTGGCAGCGGGCTGCGGCGGCGCCTTTGCGCTGGGCCAGCTGCGTTCGACCTATTCGACGACGGGCCAGCTTGAACGGGCAACCGGAATGCCGGTGATCGGCTCCGTGACGCTGACGCTGACGCGGCACGCGCGGGCGCAATACTGGCGGCACCTCAAGTGGTTTGCGGGCGGCATTGCCAGCCTCGCGCTCGTGCTCGTGGTGCTGCTGGCAGTCGAATTCATGAAACGCGGCATGGTCGCCTGAGGGAGCGGAAGAGATCATGACCGAACAGAGCAAGATCCCCCTGCCGCCGGAAAGCGCGGACACCCGCTCGCTGATTGAACGCGCCGCAGGTCAGTATAACCTGCGCACATTCCAGGCTCCGGCAGCGCCTAGGCTGCCCGAACCGCGCGATCCTGCGCCAATGATGCCCGATGCAGCCGAGCCTGCGGCGCCGGTGCAGCGCATTGCCGCGCCAGCCCGGCCTACGCTGGCCCCGCCCGCGTTCGATGGCATCCCGGCGCAGCAGGCGTTTCGCGGCACGTTCCACCCGGTCGACCGCAAACACCTTCGCGCGCAGTGCCTGATCGAACCCGAAGGCCCGGTGACGGGGCTGCTGGAAGAATTCCGCATCGTGAAGCGTCCGCTGCTGCTGACCGCCGCCGAATCGCGCGCGGGCCGGGGTGCGCCGCATGGCGAGCGCATTCTGGTCTGCTCGGCCCATCCGGGTGAGGGCAAGACCTTCTGCGCGGTCAATCTGGCGCTTTCGCTGGCGGCGGAAAAGGACACCGAAGTCCTGCTGGTTGATGCCGATTTCGCCAAACCTAGCGTACTTTCAGCGCTGGGCCTGCCGGGCGGCCGGGGGCTGATGGACGCGCTGGCCGATCCTGCGCTTCCCGTGGAAGATTGCATCATCGGCACCGATATTGCCGGGCTGTTCGTGCTGCCTGCGGGCAATTCGAGCGGCCACGATACCGAACACCTTGCCTCGGCCTATACCGCGCAAGTGCTCGGGCGGCTCAGCTCGCAAGCGCCCAATCGCATCGTGATCTTCGATAGCCCGCCCGTGCTTGCTGCCTCTCCGGCATCGGAACTGGCGCATCATGTCGGCCAAGCGCTGATGGTGGTGCGCGCCGATCAGACGAGCGAGGCCGCGCTGCGCGATGCGGTGAGTATTCTGGCGGGCTGCGACGACATCAAGCTGCTGCTCAACTGCACTCGCTTCTCACCCACCGGACGCCGCTTCGGCTCCTACTACGGGTACAAGGAATGACCATGGCGCGTAACCCGAACCGTGCTTTCATGAGCGGCGCGATTGCTGCCGGCGCACTGGCGCTTGCGCTTGCTTGCGGCGCAGCCCACGCCCAGTCGCTGCCCTATGGCGATCCCGGCGACAGCGAGGGGCTTTCCGGCGGCGACGGCGCGGCATCGTCCGGCGGTTCTGCGCGCGGCGGGCGTAGCATTGGCAGCGCCAGCGGCGGCGCGCGGCTGAAGATCCAGCCCTACATCGAACTCAACCAGAGCGTGCTGGCGCGGCTTGAACCGACCCATGAAGTGCTGACGTATTCGAGCGTGGCGGTCGGTGTGGACGTGCAGCTTGCCGGGCGGCGCACGGAAGGCGCGGTTTCAGTGCGTTATGAGCGGCGCTTTGCCCAAAGCGGCAACATCGGCAGCAGCGATACCATTTCGGGCCTCGCGCGGGTGCGGCACGATCTGATCCCGCGCCAACTGACGATCGAGGCAGGCGGCCTTGCCGCGCGGACCCGCTTTGATGCCAACGGGGCCTCGCGCCTCGGCTCGGTCGAAACGGGCGACAGCATCGCTCAGGTCTATTCGGTCTATGCGGGGCCAGCGCTCTCGACTCAGGTGGGCGATCTGGCGGTCAAAGGCTCCTATCTCGTCGGCTACACCAAGGTGAACACGCCGCGCCTCACGGTGCAGGGCGCTCCGCAGCCGCAGGCGCAGGGCGATATCTTCAACGATTCGGTGGCGCAGTCGGCGCAAGTCTCTGCCGGGTTCGCCCCCGGCACGGTCCTGCCGATCGGGCTTTCGGCCAGCGGCGGCTACAGCCAGGAAGACATCTCCAACCTCGACCAGCGCGTGCGTGAACTGCGCGGCGGGGTGCAGGCCACTTTGCCGGTCACGTCGGAACTGTCGCTGATCGGCGGCGTGGGCTGGCAGGATGTCGAGGTTTCCTCGCGCGACGCCGTCCGCGGGCCGGGCGGCGTGCCGCTGGTGGGCAGCGATGGCCGGTTCGTGACCGACAAGTCGAGGCCGCGCCAACTGGCCTATGACGTGAGCGGGATGACCTGGGATGCCGGGGTTATGTGGAAGCCCAGCCGGCGCACCTCGCTCAGCGCTTTCGTCGGCCACCGCTACGACAGCATGACCTATTACGGTCAGTTCTCCTACGCGCCCAATGCGCGCAGTTCGCTCAATATCGATGTGTTCGACAACATCAGCGGGTTCGGTTCCGCCGTGGGCAACGCCGTGCGCGGCTTGCCGACCGACTTCACCACCGATCGTAACCCGTTCAGCGGCGATATCTCGGGCTGCGCTACGGGCGCGCAGGGCGGCGGCTGTGTCAACGGCGCGCTGGGTTCGATTGCTTCGGCCGCGTTCCGCAACCGGGGCGTTTCGGCCAGCTACAGCCGCATGGCCGGGCAGCTGCGGCTGGGCCTCGGCGCGGGCTATCTGCGCCGCAAGTTCATCGGCGCGCGCGGCACGGTGCTGGAGAATGCCAACGGCCGCACCGACGAGACGTTCTATGTCAACGGCCAGATCTCCGGCGCCATCGACCGCCTCACCGGCTTCACCGTCGGCATTTACGACAGCTGGTACAAGTCCGGCATCTCCGAGCTTGGCGATGTCAATGCAGCCGGCATCAACGCGGGCCTATCGCATCAGTTTACCTCGCGCCTCGTCGGCAATGCCGCGGCCGGGCTCGATTCGCTCAATCGCAAGGCCGCACCGGACGAGCTGATCGCCACCGGTCAGGTCGGCTTGCGCTACAATTTCTGAGGAAGGGCTACCCTCCACGATGTATGATACATACTACCAGCTGACCGGGCGGCCCTTCCAGCTCACCCCCGATCCGGAGTTCTATTTCGAGAGCGGAACGCACCGCAAGGCGTTGTCCTATCTCGGTTATGGCCTTGCGCAGGGGGAAGGCTTCATCGTCATCACCGGTGCGGTGGGCGCGGGCAAATCGACGCTGGCGGCGCATCTCCTCGCCACCATCGACCGCCAGCGGCTGACGGCGGGGCAGATCGTGACGAGCCGTCTCGATGGCGGCGAACTGGTCCACATGGCCGCGCGCGCGTTTGGCATTGCGGTTGCGGGGCACGACAAGGCCAGCGCGCTCGCCCTGATCGAGGTGTTCCTGCACGAGGAAGCGCGCGCCGGGCGGCGCTGCCTGCTGGTGGTGGACGAGACGCAGAACCTCTCGATCGAGGCGCTCGAAGAGCTGCGCATGCTTTCGAACTTCCAGCTCGGTGCGCATCCGCTGTTGCAGATCCTGCTGTTGGGCCAGCCCGAGTTCCGCGATGTGCTGCAGAATTCGCCGCGGCTGGAGCAACTGCGCCAGCGCGTGATTGCAACCCACCACCTCGATGCGATGGAGCCTGCGGAAGTCGGCCCCTATGTGCTGCACCGGCTCGCCTGCGTGGGCTGGAACGGGAACCCGGCGTTCGATCAGGCGGTCTGGGCCGATCTCGCCAGAGCGACCGGCTGCCTGCCGCGCCGGATCAACCAGGTCGTTGGCCGCCTTCTGCTGATGGGTGCGGTCGAGCAGAAATCGCGGATCGAGCCTGCATTGCTGGCCGAAGTGCTGGCTGATCTGGAACGCGATGGATCGCTGGCCGATCCCGATGCGCCAGCGCCTGCCGCTGCACCGCTGATCGCACCGGATGCCCCTGCTGCGGCACCGGCCGCCGAAGTGCCCGCAGCGGCGCTCGCTGGTCTGGCCGGGCTGCACAAAGCGGTTTCGGGCCATGCCGAACAGATCACCGAACTGCAGCGGGCCGTGCTTGAGCTGGCCGATCTGCCCGCGCCGCCGGCCACGCTTCCTGCCACCGACGCGCGGCTCGATGTAATCGAGGCCACGCTGGGCGCCCTCCAGCAGCGCATCGTCGCGCTTGAAGCGCGCGGAGCCGAGCAGGAGCAGGCGATCCGCCATGTGCTGACGATGCTGATCGAATGGCTCGAAAGCGAAACGCCCCGGCGCGCGGCCTGAACCTGGTATTCTGAAAGGACCGACAACGCCATGTCCGGCCCCGATCTTGCTCATGCGCTTGCCCCCGGCGGCGTGCTCAATGGCATGTCCGTCGATGTCGAGGACTGGTTTCAGGTCGGTGCGTTCGAGCAGGTGATCGCGCGCGGCGCGTGGGACGGGCTGGACCGCAGGGTCGAGGTGAACTGCGATGCGGTGCTGGCGCTGTTTGACGAAGCCGGGGTCAAGGCCACGTTCTTTACCCTCGGCTGGGTGGCCGAGCGGCACCCCGCGATGATGCGCCGGATTGCCGCGCAAGGCCACGAAATCGCCAGCCACGGTTGGGATCATCAGCGCGTGTTCACCATGGGCGAGGCGGCCTTTGCGCAAGATATCGCCCGCGCGCGCGCTGTGCTTGAAGATACCAGCGGAAGCGCCGTGACCGGATACCGCGCGCCCAGCTTTTCCATCGACGCGCGCACGCCCTGGGCGCACGAAGTGCTCGCGCGGCAGGGCTATGCTTATTCCTCCAGCGTCGCGCCGATTGTTCACGATCACTATGGCTGGCGCGAGGCACCGCGCTTTGCGTTTCGCCCTGTCGCAGGCTCCTCGCTGGTCGAAGTGCCGGTCACGACGGTGGAATTCGCCGGGCGGCGGATGGCGGCGGGCGGCGGCGGGTTTTTCCGGTTGCTGCCTTATGGTGTCTCCCGCTGGGCGGTGGACCGGGTGAACCGGCGCGATGGCCGCCCGGCGGCGTTCTATTTTCACCCGTGGGAGATCGATCCTGCGCAGCCGCGCCGCCGCGATGCGCCGCTGCGTTCGCAACTGCGGCACTATACCAATCTCGGCGTAATGGCCCCCAAGCTCGGGCGGCTGCTGAAGGCATTCGCATGGGGGCGGATGGATGCAGTCGTCGCTGCCGAAGCTGCGCGGCTCGATGCGCAAGGTGTGGCGGCATGAACGCGCCGTTCCGCCCAGCGCTGACCCGCGTACGGCTCGCCGATCCGGGCGACCGGGGCGCGATTGCGCGGTTCGTGGCCGAAGCGGACGGGGCGACGCCGTTTCACCGGCCAGAATGGCTGGACGCCGTCACGCGCGCGGCGGTCCATCCGGCGCATGTGCTCCTTGCCGAACGGGAAGGGGCGCTGGCCGCGCTCCTCCCGTGCCATGCGGTCCATTCGCCGCTGTTTGGCCGCGCGCTGGTCTCATCCGGGTTTGCCGTGGGCGGGGGTGTGCTGGGGGATGCGGCTGCAGCGCCTGCGCTGTTCTCGGCGGCTTGCGAACTGGCCGTCCGCCTCACGTGCCCCACGGTCGAGATACGCGGCGGGGTGATGCCCGAGGCCCCGGAATGGCACATCAAGCGCGACAGCCATGCCGGGTTCGTCGCGCCGCTGGCCGCCGATGATGAGGCGCAGCTCACATGGATTCCGCGCAAGCAGCGCGCCGAAGTGCGCAAGGGCTTGGCCAATGCGATGGATGTCCGCATCGGGCGGGGCGTAAAGGACCGCGATTGGCACTACGCCGTCTATGCCGAATCTGTGCGCAATCTGGGCACGCCAGTGTTTCCGCGCGCCCTGTTCGAAGCGGTGCTCGATGGCTTCGGCGATGACGCTGATATCCTCACCTTGCTGCACGAAGGCCGCCCTGTGGCCTCGGTCCTCAGCCTTTATCATCGCGGCGCGGTCATGCCCTACTGGGGCGGCGGTGTTCATGCCGCGCGCGCCCTGCGCGCCAACGATGTGATGTATTACGCGCTGATGTGCCATGCCCGCGCGCGGGGCTGTGATCGGTTCGATTTCGGGCGATCCAAGACCGATACCGGCGCCTATCACTTCAAGCGCAACTGGGGTTTCGCGCCCGAGCCGCTGAGCTATGCCGTGTGGAGCGCGGATGGCGCGCCGCCGCGCGACGTCAATCCGCTTTCGCCGCGCTACAAGGCCAAGATCGCGCTGTGGCAGAAGCTTCCGCTTTCCATCGCCAACCGCATCGGGCCGTTCATCGCAAGCGGCCTCGCATGAGCGAGATCCTGTTTCTGGCCCACCGCGTGCCCTTTCCGCCTGACCGGGGGGACAAGATCCGCTCGAACCACCTGCTGCGGCGGATCGCGGACATCGCGCCGGTGCATGTCGGCGCGCTCGCGGATGATGCAGCAGACATGGCGCAGGAACACGAGCTTGCCGCATTGGCCGCCAGCCACTGCCTCGTGCGCCGCAGTGCGCCGCTGCCCTTGGCCGCGCTGGCCGCGCTGGGGCAGGGGCGCCCCGTCAGCCTTGCGGCATTTTCATCAGCCCGGTTGCAGCGCTGGGTGAATCACGTGCTCGAAACCCAGCCGATTGCCGCGATTTTCGTGTTTTCGGGGCAGATGGCGCAATATGTGCCGCGCGCCTTCCGGGGCCGGGTGGTGATGGATTTCGTCGACGTCGATTCGGCGAAGTTTGAAGCCTACGCGCAGGCGGGCGCGCTGCCGCGCCGGCTGCTCTATGCGCGCGAGGCGCGGCTGATGCGCCGCTTTGAAGAACAGACCGCGCGCCGCGTGACCACCAGCCTGTTCATCACGGCGGAAGAACGCGCGCTGTTTGAAAGCCGGCTGGAGCACGGCGGGCTGCCCGATGTGCGCGCGCTGGGCAACGGCATCGATACGCAGATGTTCGATCCTGCCGCCGTCAGCCCTGCGCCGGAGTTGGCGGGGGAAGCGCCGAACATCGTTTTCACCGGGCAGATGGACTATGCGCCCAACATCACGGCGGTGGAGCTGTTTGCCTACGAAGTGATGCCCCGCATCCGTGCGGTGCACCCAGAGGCGCGGTTTGCCATTGTCGGCCGCGCGCCGACTGCGGCGGTGCGGGCGCTGGGCGGGGTCCATGGCACGCTGGTGACGGGCGCTGTGCCCGATGTGCGGCCATGGCTGGCGGGCGCGGATATCGTCACCGCGCCGCTGCTGATCGCGCGCGGGGTGCAGAACAAGGTGCTGGAGGCCATGGCCATGGCGCGCCCGGTGCTGCTGACACCCGCCGCGGCAACCGGGATCGGCGCGGCGGACGGCGTGCATTTCGTGCAGGCCGAAGCGCCGCTCTCGTTGGCGGAGCGGGCCCTGGCCTTGCTGGCAGACAAGGCGGCGGGAGAGGCGATGGGCGCGGCGGCGCGCCAGTTCGTGATCGCCGAATGCGGCTGGGACCGCGTGCTTGCGCCCCTGCAAGCGTTGCTGCGCGGTGACGCCGATGCAGCCTGAGCAGACCTTGCCGGGCGGCGCCGTGCCGCTGCTGGAGCGCCTGCCCGCGCACTGGCGCGCGCCGCTGCTGCAGCTTGGCGCGGCCTGGCTGGGCCTGATCCTGCTGTTCTTTGCCGATTGGCGGGATATCGCTTGGCAGGCGTGGGATAGCTCCACCTACAACCATATCCTGCTGATTCCCCCGATCCTCGTCTGGCTCGCCCTGCAGCGCAGCGCGGAGACGGCGCGGCTGGTGCCGCAGGCGTGGTGGCCGGGGCTTGTCGTGCTGGCGGGAGCGGTGTTCCTCTGGGTCCTCGGTGCATTCTCTGGCCTCAATCTGGCGCGGCAGCTGGCGGTGGTGGTCATGCTCCAAGGCGCGGCGCTGGCGCTGCTGGGCCCGCGCGTTGCCGCGGCGATGCTGTTTCCGCTGGGTTACATGCTCACGCTCGTGCCGTTTGGCGATGAGCTGATCCCGTTCCTGCAGACCATCACCGCCAAGCTGACCATGGCGCTGCTGGCCCTCACGCAAGTGCCCGCCACCATCGACGGCGTGTTCATCACCACCAGCTTCGGCTATTTCGAAGTGGCCGAGGCCTGCTCGGGCGTGAAGTTCCTCATCGCCATGATCGCCTATGGCGCGCTCGTTTCGAACGTGTGCTTTGTCAGTTGGCCGCGGCGCGCGGGATTCATGGCGCTGTCAGTGGTCGTGCCGGTGCTGGCCAATGGCGTGCGCGCGTGGGGCACGATCTTCATTGCCCGTTCGCGCGGGATCGAGTTCGCCGCAAGTTTCGATCACATCTTCTATGGCTGGGTGTTCTTTGCCGTGGTCATGGGGCTGGTTATGGTCGTGGGCTGGCGCTTCTTCGACCGGCAGGTCGATGCGCCGCTTATCGATGGCGCGGCGATCGAGGCCTCGCCGCTGCTCGCGCGGCTGGCGCGCCTGACGGTTTCGGCCCCCATCGCGCTGGGCGTGATCGGCGCCGTTGCCCTTGGCGGCGCGGCGTGGAGCGCGGCGGCAAACCGCATTGCCGCGCCCATGCCGGACTACATCGCCTTGCTTGAAGTGCCCGGCTGGAAGCTCGATGAAAGCCGCCCCCGGGCCGAATGGCATCCGCTGCACAGCGGCGCCGATCACCGCCTCACTGCGCGCTATGGCGATGGCAAGGGCCATGTCGTCGATATCTCGTTCGCGCTCTATGGTGCGCAAAGCGATGGCAAGGAAGCGGGCGGCTTTGGCGAAGGCGCACTGCCGCTCGATAGCCACTGGGCATGGGAGGAAGCTGGGCCAGCCTTTGCCGATGCGAAGAGCGACGTGATTCAGGCACCCGGCCCGGTCCACCGCCTCGCGGTCACATGGCTGCGCACGGGCGATCTCCTCACCGGCAGCAATTCGCGGCTGAAGCTCGCCAACATGCAGGACCGCCTGCTGCTGCGCGCCCGCCCGACGATGACGCTGATCCTGTCGGCCGAAGCGGCAGACGGCGTGCCGCCCGAAGCGGCGATCCGCGCGTTCCTTGCGGCATCCGGACCGGTTGCACCGTGGATGGACCGCATGGCGCGCGTCCGGTAAGCGCTGCTGCATCATGTGCGGCATAGCCGGGATCTTCCATACCGAGGGCCTCAAGCCCGTCGACCCTGACCGGATCGCGCGGATGTGCGCGGTCGCCGCGCATCGCGGACCAGACGGGCAGGGGGTGTGGACCGCGCCGGGCGTGGGCCTTGGCCACTTGCGCCTTGCGATCATCGATCTTGCCGGATCACCCCAGCCGATGGCCTCGTCCGATGGCGCGGCGATACTGGTGTTTAACGGCGAGATCTACAATTTCCGCGAACTGCGCCGCGAATTGCAGGCGGATGGCGCAACCTTCCGCACTGATGGCGACAGCGAGGTGATCCTTGCCGCCTGGCAGAAATGGGGTGTGGATTGCCTGCCGCGCCTCCACGGCATGTTCGCCTTTGCGCTCTATGACCTCAGGCAGCGCACGCTGCTGCTGGCGCGGGACCGGCTGGGGGTGAAGCCGCTGCACATGGCGACGCTGTCTGACGGCAGCGTGATTTTCGGCTCGGAGCTGAAGCAGCTGCTCGCACATCCCTCCCTGCGGCGCGAGATCGATCCGCTGGCGGTGGAGGACTACCTTGCGTGGGGCTTCGTGCCCGATACGCGCTCGATCCTGAAGGGAGCGGAGAAGCTTCCCGCCGGGCACTACCGCCTGCTGCGCCACGATGCTCCGCCGCCGCCGCCGGTGCAGTGGTGGGATGTCTCGTTCGAGGGGCGCGAGCGGGGGAGCGAGGCCGATCTTGGCGCCCACATGCTCCACCACCTGCGCGAAGCCGTCACCTCGCGCATGGTCGCCGATGTGCCGCTCGGCGCGTTCCTTTCGGGCGGAGTGGACAGCTCCAGCGTCGTCGCGCTGATGGCCGAGGCGAGCAGCGCGCCGGTCAAGACCTGCACCATCGGCTTCGATGTGAAAGCGCTCGACGAAACCGCCTATGCCGGGCGGATTGCTGCGCAATATGGCACCGAGCATTACCAGCGCACCGTGGGCGCGGAGGATTTCGCGCATGTCGATACGCTGGCGGCGATGTTCGACGAACCCTTCGCCGATGCTTCCGCCTTGCCGACCTGGCGCGTTTCGCAACTGGCGCGCGAGCATGTGACGGTGGCGCTTTCGGGCGACGGAGCGGACGAGGCCTTCGCCGGATACCGCCGCCAGACCTTCCACCACCGCGAGGAGCAGGTCCGCGCGTTTCTGCCTTCCGCGCTGCGCCGCCCGTTGCTGGGTGGGCTTGGGGCGCTCTATCCCAAGCTCGATTGGGCACCGCGCCCGCTGCGCGCCAAGACCACGCTCCTCAGCCTCGCCGCGAGCGGGGAGGAAGGCTATGCCCGCGCGCTGGCGGTCACAGGGCCGGAGCTGCGCGCCAGTCTCTATTCCGACGAATTCCGGCGGCTGCGCGGAGCATACCGTGCCGAACAGCCGTTCGTGGAGCTGATGCGCGGGGCGCCTGCGCGCAGCGGTTTGGACCGCGCGCAATATGCCGATCTCAAGTTCTACCTGCCCGGCGATATTCTGACCAAGGTCGACCGCACGAGCATGGCCGTGAGCCTTGAGGCGCGCGAGCCGCTGCTCGATCACCGGCTCATCGAGTTTGGCGCTCGCCTGCCTGAGCGCGTGCGGGTGCGGGGCACGACCGGCAAATGGCTGATGAAGACCGCGATGCGCCGCTATCTGCCCGAGGACATCCTGTTTCGCCAGAAGATGGGCTTCGTCACCCCGATTGCCGCGTGGCTGCGCGGGCCGCTGGCCGGGGAAGCACGGCGGGTGACGGCGGGCGGCACTCTGGCGCGCACCGGCTGGTTCGATACCGCGCGGCTCGCCGCGCTGACCGAGGCGCACATCGCCGGAACCAGCGATCACAGCCGCCTGATCTGGCAATTGCTGATGCTGGACCGCAGCCTTGCGCTGCTTGGCTGATAGCGGCGGGCCGGTCAGCTGCGCAGTGGGTCAGTCATTATTAACCAGAGTAAGGTGATCGAAAGGTTTGCGCTCTAGACACCGCTCATCTCTGGGATGCGGTGACACATGCGCAGGTTCCTCCGATCACCGATCGGAAAGTCATTGCTGATCGCGTGGCTGCTTTGGCTGACCGGCCTGAGCGGTGTGATCGACCATGTGTACTGGAACAGTCTCTACAAGAATGTTCGCCACGCGGCGCCGCACAACATCGTGCTCGTTTCGCTCGATGATATGCGCGATCTGGGCAGCGCCGATGAAGCCAGAGTGCTGGACCGGCTGCGCCAGATGATGCCGCGCGAGGTGTTTTTCGATGCCAAGGTCCAGACCGGCGCGGACAGGATCGGCGATGCGGCACTGGTCAAGTCGGTCGAATCGTATGGCCGGGATCTGACATTCATTGTTCGCTCGCAAAGGCTTGATGACTATTCGGCGAACGCCTTGCGCATTCCCCCCCGTTCGATCACCCGGCAGGCGCAGATTGCGATTTCGGCCTGGAACGGCAACTTTCTCTACATGGTGGTCTCCGCGCCGACGGCCGTTACGCTGGATGGTCGGCGCTATCCGACGGTGAGCGCGCGCCTGGCCCATCTGGCGGATGAACCGACCCGGACTTTCTACCCTGACTTTGCCCTCGATCCGGCCACGATCCCGAAGGTATCGGGCAACGATCTGCTGCACGGTGCCGTTGCGCCCAGCGAGATCGCGGGCCGGACGGTGATCATCACGTCGCAGGGGCAGGCGCCGCTTTCGGGGTATTTCGGCAGCGAAATGATGCCGACCACGGTGCACGACATCGCGGGCGCCGTGGCGCTGCGCAAGCCATACTCGATCGATCTCACGGCCCTGCCGCTGCTCGCGCTGACCATGCTGACGCTGGCGGCCGTTTCTTTGATGCGGCGCTACCGGATCAAGCTTCCGATCTACGTTGCCCTGGCCGCGACTGTCCTGATGGTGCCGGCGGCCGCACGCGCCAGCGGCATCATCCTCGGACCGGATGCAGCGATTGTCGGGATGATCAGCTTTGCTGCGATCCGTCTCTGGCAAAAGCGTACGCGGCGCATCCAGCACACCAATGTCTCGGGCCTGCCCAATCTGCTCGCGTTCTCGAATACCGATTTGGGCATAGGCCGCGATGTGGTGGTGGCCGTGATCGCGCGCTACGAGGAAATGCTGGCCACTCTGCCTGCCGATCAGCACGGGGAATATGCCCGCCAGATCGCCCGGCGGATTGGCGTCGGGACCGGCGCACAGAACATCTATCAGGGCGACAGCGGCCATTTTGCGTGGAGCGAGGAAGCCCGGCCGCTGGAAATGCAGCTGGATCATCTCGAAGGGCTGCGCGCCCTGTTTTCCGCGCCGCTGCAGATCGGTCACCATACGTTCGATACCAATGTCCACTTCGGGCTGGACCGCAACGAGGGACTTGATGCGCTGACTCGCGTCAATTCGGCCCTCGCCAGCGCCAACGAGGCGCTCAGCAACGGCCGCGCGATCGAACTGTTCGAAGCGCACCGTCTTGCCGAGGCACCGTGGGAGCTTTCGCTGCACGCACGCATCGACGAGGGACTGCGCAACGGCGACATCTGGCTTGCGTTCCAGCCGCAGTGGCGGCTGGGCGAACAGCGCATTTATGGCGCTGAAGCCTTGATCCGCTGGAACCACCCCACACGCGGCCCGATTTCGCCCGATGCCTTCATCCTGCAGGCCGAACGCGCTGGCCGCATCGATGCGCTGACATACTGGGTGCTGGAAGAAGCGATCACCGCCGCGCTGACGATGAACCGGTACGATGACTGTTTTCAGATGAGCATCAATCTATCGGCGCAGATGGTCGACAAGCCTGATCTCGTGGCGAATTTCGGGGAAATCGTGGCGCGCCGCGGGATCGATCCTGCGCTCCTGACCATCGAGGTGACCGAGACGTGCAGCATGCGCAACCGCCTTGCGGCCTGCCACAACCTGACCGAACTGCGCCGTCTGGGCTTTCGTCTTTCGATTGACGATTTCGGCACCGGCGAAGCCAGCCTTGCCTATCTTGCCGATCTTCCCAGCGACGAACTGAAGCTCGACCGCCGCTTCGTCTCGCGCGTGGTCTCCAGCCCGCGGGACCGAGCGATTGTCAGCAGCACGATCGCACTGGCACATTCGCTCGGACAGGAAGTCGTTGCCGAGGGCATCGAAGATCTCGCCACGCTGACCGTGCTGCGGGATCTGGGATGCGATTCGGGGCAGGGATTCCACCTTGGCCGTCCGCAGCCTTTCGCCGCTTTCCAGGCCGAGTATGACGCGAGCTGCAAAAGGCACCATATTCGAACCGTTTAAGACCTTGTTAACCAGGTTTGGCAATGATATCCAAACTCCGTCCGGTGCGATGGAGGCTTTTATGGATCTGCTGAAGATTCTGTTCCGTTAATAAATTCTTTCTGGAACTCCAATCATCAAAGCCCCGTGCTGCTAGCACGGGGCTTTGTTCTTTCTAGGATAGGATTGCGCCTAAAGATCATGATTCCCTTTTAGAATCATGCGCTTCAACGATGCTGCAAATCGTGGAGGCAGCCTTTGTGCCAAGCCCATCCCGCAGACGCGACCATCCAGTGCGGGTCCGGCGCCATCAATGATTTTGGTGATCTCACGCCCATATCGAGCGCACTGACCGATTCGGTTCAGTCTTCGCCGTGCCCCAGCGCCAGATAATCGAGGCTCTGCATTTCGATCAGGCGGCTGACCGTGCGTTCGAATTCGAAGCGCCCATCGCCCGCGGGGTATAGCTCGGCAGGTTCCGCATCGGCAGTCGCGATCAGGTTGACCTTGTGCTCGTAGAGCGCGTCGATCAGCGTGACGAAGCGCGCTGCTTCGTTGCGCTGATCGGGCCCCAGACGCGGAATGCCGACGAGGATCACCGTGTGATAGTTGCGCGCGATAGCGAGGTAATCTGCCGCGCCGCGTGCCTCGCCGCACAGCCGCTTGAAGCTGAACACCGCGACGCCCTTGAGGCTCTTGGGCACATGCAGCACGCGCCCGCCGCCCAGATCGAGCGCGCCTGTGGGCACGTGGAGGCTGTCCTCGGGCGGATAGTCGGTCAGGCGGAAGAACGCCTCGCGGACCGCCTCGGTCGCCTCCGGCCCGTTGGGCACGTGCCAGGTGCCCACGCCCTGCATCCGCACCATCCGGTAATCGGTCGGGCCGTTGAGCGGGACCACATCGAGGCGGTTTTCGATCAATGCAATGAATGGCAGGAAGTGCTCACGGTTGAGCCCGTCCTTATAGAGCTCGCTCGGCGCGCGGTTGGACGTGGTGACGATCGTGACGCCGAGGTCGGTGATCAGCGCGGTGAACAGGCGCCCCATGATCATCGCGTCGGCGCTGTTGTTCACGACCATTTCGTCGAAAGCGAGCACCCGCGCTTCAGCGGCGATGGAGGCGGCAACCGGCGGGATCGGATCGCCGCGCTCCTTCTGGCGCTCCACGCGCAGGCGTGCGTGCACGTCGAGCATGAATTCGTGGAAGTGCGCGCGGCGCTTGGGGCCTGCTTCCAGCGTATCGTGGAACAAGTCCATCAGCATCGATTTGCCGCGCCCGACACCGCCCCACAGATAGAGCCCGCGCGGGGGCGGGGCGGGCTTGCTGCCCAGCAGGCGGCCCATCAGGCCGGGTTTGGGGGCAGGGCGCTCCAGTTCTTGCTGCAAGGCATCAAGCCGAGCGGCGGCAGCGGCCTGTTCGGCATCGGGCTTCAGTTCGCCCGCCGCCACCAGTTCGGCGTAGCGCTTGGCAAGGCCGCTCATCGCGCGGAGGGCTTGCGCACGGTCCCGTTGAAGGCGGCGACGAGGTGATCGTCCTGCACCACGGTGCCGCGCAGAAACAGCAGGCGGCGCGTCTCGCGGAGCACTTCGACCACGGCATCGAGCGGCTTGCCGATGATGCCCGCGCCGATGAACTGGGTGGAGAGATCGAGCGTGACCGAGCCCGCCGCATCCCCATCCATCGCATGGCGCATGCAGGCAAACAGCGAAACATCGATCAGCGAAAGCGTGATGCCGCCGTGGACGGCATCGAGCAGGTTGCTGTGGCGGCGCTCCGGAAACATCCGCAGCCGCACCCCGATTGCGCCGCCGGGCGAATCCTCGCGCCGCACCAGCAGCGGCCCCATGACATGGCTATTGAACCGGTCCTGATCCTTCAGGTCCCAGGTATACCAGCCAGGGTGGTCCGCTGACGGACCGTAGCTGAAGGCGGCGTTGTCGACCATGCTGGCGGGAAGCGGGGCGGCGCTCGCCTCAGAGCGAGCGTTCGACCTGCATCTTCTTGATTTCCGCGATCGCGCGTGCCGGCGAAAGTCCCTTGGGGCAGACGTTGGCGCAGTTCATGATCGTGTGGCAGCGATAGAGGCGGAAGGGATCTTCCAGCTCGTCCAGCCGCTCGCCGGTCATCTCGTCGCGGCTGTCGGCCAGCCAGCGATAGGCCTGAAGCAGAATCGCGGGGCCGA
>JBIPOH010000152.1:0-7649 GCA_044379435.1 Novosphingobium sp. | reverse complement strand
ATGCCTCTGCACAGCTCTGGCGTTCCCCTTATCGGCAGGCCCTTTCGGCAGGGGGCGACATGCCCCCATTGGCGCTTGCGTTTCAGGCGCCCCGCGAGCAGACGCACGGCCATGGATGCTGTTGCCATGGCCCCGGCCCGTTCCCGCACCGCCGCCCCTGCGCCACTGGCGCTGGCCCGCTGGCTGCTTGTCGTCGCCTTGATGATCATCACCATCGTGATGGTTGGCGGAATCACCCGGCTTACCGAATCGGGCGTCTCGATCACGGAATGGAAACCTGTCTCGGGCGCGCTGCCCCCGCTGAATGAGGCGGATTGGCAGGCCGAGTTCGCCAAGTACCGCCAGACCCCGCAATATGTGCTGGTCAATGGCCCCGCGGGCATGACGCTCGCCACTTACAAGATCATCTTCTTCTGGGAATGGGTGCACCGCCTGCTGGCCCGCGCCATCGGCTTGGCCTTTGCGCTGCCGCTGGCCTGGTTCTGGCTGCGCGGGTCAATTCCAGCGGGCTACAAGCCGCGCCTGCTGGCGCTCCTCGCGCTCGGCGCGCTGCAGGGCGCCATCGGCTGGTGGATGGTCAAGTCCGGTATCGTCAGCGATGTGAAGGTCAGCCACTTCCGCCTCGCCGCGCATCTCCTCGTTGCGCTCACAACGCTGGCGGGCGTCGTGTGGACCATGCTCGATCTGCGGGCGCTCGCCCGCGGCGAACCGCGCGCCCGGCTGACCGGCTTTGCCGCGCTAGCTCTGGTCACGCTGCTGGTGCAGCTCTTCTATGGTGCACTGCTGGCTGGCATGCGGGCAGGGGCCGTGGCGGGCGGCGGCTGGTTCGACTGGAATGTCTGGCCGCTGATGCAGGGCGCGTTCTTCCCGGCAGGGATCGAATGGTCGCTGGGTGCGTCCCATGCCTTGTTCTCCGATCCCTACCTTGTCCACTTCATCCACCGCTGGTGGGCCTGGGCCGTCGTTGCCGTGCTCGTCATCATGGGCCGCAAGCTGCGCCGCGCCGGGGCGCGCCCGGCTTCGGTCGCGATACACACCGCGTTCGGCACGCAGATCGTCCTCGGTATCGCCACCGTGATGAGCGGCGTGACAATCTGGATCGCCGTGCTCCACCAGTTGACGGGTGCCGTGCTTGTGGCCTGCACGGCATGGGGCGCAAACCGGCTCGGGAAGCAGGCTTAGACAGGGCGGTATTATTTTACCTCCCCTAAAACCCGCAGTTTGCTTGACTCTTTTCCCCATTTGCAACAAAGGCGCCCTTCCTCGCCACGGAGCGCACTTCGGTGTCCCCTTGGCGTACCACTATCCTAGGATGGGTTTCAGCCATGAAGGCGCTCACGAAAGTCACCCGGTCGATCAAGCCGGCCGAGGTGGAGAAGAAGTGGCATCTCATTGATGCCGATGGCCTCGTTGTCGGCCGTCTTGCGGTGATCATTGCCAATCACCTGCGCGGCAAGCACAAGCCGAGCTATACCCCGCACGTCGATTGCGGCGATCACGTCGTCGTGATCAACGCCGACAAGGTGCGTCTGACGGGCAACAAGCTCAAGGACAAGATCTACTACAAGCACACCGGTTATGCCGGCGGCATCAAGGAAGTCACCGCGGACAAGGTCCTCGGTGGCCGCTTCCCCGAGCGCGTGCTGGAAAAGGCCGTTGAACGCATGATCCCGCGCGGTCCGCTCGGCCGTGCGCAGATGCGCGCGCTGCATCTCTATGCCGGTGCTGAACATCCCCACGCCGGGACGCAGCCCCAGCCGCTCGACGTCGCCTCGATGAACCGCAAGAACAAGGTGGGTGCGTAAGACATGTCTGAAACCGATACCGTCTCCAGCCTCGCGGATCTCAAGGATCTGACCTCGGCTGCTCCCGCCGCTCCCGCCGCTGCTTCGGACACGCCTGAAGCGCCCCGCGCCCCTACCGGTCCCGCCGCTGTGCTGCGTGAGCGCGAGATCGACGCCCAGGGCCGTTCCTACGCTACCGGCCGCCGCAAGGACGCCGTTGCCCGCGTGTGGATCAAGCCCGGCTCGGGCAAGATCACCGTCAATGGCCGCGATCAGGAAGTGTACTTCGCACGTCCGACCCTGCGTCTCGTCATCAACCAGCCGTTCGAAGTCGCTGACCGTTCGGGTCAGTATGACGTGATCGCCACCGTCAAGGGCGGCGGTCTCTCGGGCCAGGCCGGTGCAGTCAAGCACGGCATCTCTCAGGCGCTCTCGAAGTTCGAGCCTGCGCTGCGCAGCGCCGTCAAGGCCGCCGGGTTCCTGACCCGCGACCCGCGCGTCGTCGAACGCAAGAAGTACGGCAAGGCCAAGGCGCGCAAGAGCTTCCAGTTCAGCAAGCGCTGATCGGCAGCAAGCCGCATTGCTACAAGGAAGGGCACGGGGGGCAACTCCTGCGCCCTTTTCCGTTTGGGTCGTGGCCATGCCCTTGAGAGGCTCGCTTTATGGCAGCCACCGCCCCGCTCAGGCGCAAATACCTATAAACACTTAACCTGAAGCCGCATCCAGTTAACCAGACCCGTTACCGCCCGACAAGGAGTTGCCCGGTTAAGGCGAATGCCATCAGGACTACGGGAAAGTACGCAGATGCCCAATACCTTCTACGGCGACGCCAACAACAACTACATCGTTTCCGCCAATGGCGAGGATATCATCTACGGCCTCGATGGGATTGATTACCTCTATGGGCGGGGAAACACCGACCAGCTGTTCGGCGGCAATGGCGAGGACAGCCTGTTCGGCGACGACGGCAACGACACGCTGGATGGCGGCGCAGACGCCGACCAGCTCGATGGGGGCTATGGCAACGATACGCTGATCGGCGGTACGGGCGACGATCTGTTCATCGTCAACGATGATACCGACACGATCACCGATCTTGGCGATGGCAACGACAACCTCAGCGTCGGACCCGGCGCGATTGCCAACGCATCCGTCGTGGCGGCATGGGCGGCAAGCGGCCTCACCACGAACGACGGCACGGTCAATATCACGACCGCTGGATTCGCGGTCAACCTCGCCCTTGCTGGCGGCGGAAATGGCTTTTCGGTGACCAACATGGGCGCTGTCACCACGCTGACCGGTTCGGCCCAGAACGACACGCTGAATGCCGGCGCTGGCGCCGATATGCTGATCGGCGGCGCAGGCAACGACACGCTCGCCAGCCGGGCGCACCTTGCCACGGTGGTCTATGCCGGCAACCAGGCGGACTATATCGTCACCAGGATCGCAGGCGGCGTCTGGCAAGTGGTGGACGACAACGCCGAGGACGGTGACGACGGCACGGATACGCTGATCGGCGTACCCACCGTGCAGTTCGCCGATGGCACGATCACGCTGGCGCTCAATGAGGCACCCGTGCTGGCGACTGCCATTGCCGATACCGCAATCGCCGAAGACACCGCTTTCAGCTTCACGATCCCCGCCGGAACCTTCAGCGATCCCGATGGTGATGCACTGACCTTCAGCGCCGCGCTTGGTGATGGCTCCGCCTTGCCTGCATGGCTCAGCTTTGATGCCGCTACCGGCACGTTCACCGGCACCCCGCCCGCCAACTTCAACGGCCAGATCGCGCTCAAGGTCTCGGCCAGCGACGGCGAGTATGCGGCCTCCGATACCTTCACGCTGACGGTGAATCCGGTCAACGACGCACCCGTGATCACCTCGGGCGGCGGCGGCGCGGAAGCCGCCTATGTGGTGCGCGAGAACAGCCGCGCGGTGGGCAAGATCACGGCCAGCGACGTCGATGCCGGGGCCTATCAGCGCTACTCGATCACTGGCGGCGCGGATGCGGGGAAGTTCCAGATATCCCGGACCGGCGGATTGAGCTTCATCAGCGCTCCCAACTTCGAAAAGCCGGCCGACGCGAACGGCGACGGCGTCTATGAGGTCAGCGTGCGGGTCAGCGATGGCCGCGAATCGGATGTCCAGACGATCCGTGTCACGGTCAGCAACCTGACTAACGAAATCCTGCGAGGAACTTCTGCGGGCGACACGATCCTGGGCGATGACGGTGCAGACCAGCTCTTCGGCCTTGGCGGAACGGATTTGATCAGCGGCGGACGCGGTAACGACCGCCTCTATGGCGGGTTGGGCGATGACCGGCTGAGCGGCAGCTCGGGCAACGACAAGCTCTATGGCGGCGAAGGGGTCGATGCGCTGACCGGCGGCTCGGGCCGTGATTTCTTCGTGTTCGACGTGACCCCGATGGCAGGCAACGCCGACCTCATCCGCGACTTTTCCCAAGCGCAGCGCGACAAGATCGTGCTGAGCATGGCCGATTTCACCGGCTTCACGCAAACTGGCGCGATTACCGCCGACCAGTTCCATGCCGCAGCCGGGGCCACCACGGCTCAGGATGCCGAAGATCGCCTGATCTACAACACCAGCACCGGCGCGCTCTACTATGACGCAGACGGCGCTGGCGGAACGGCGGCCGTGCAGTTCGCGACGATCGTGAACTATGCCACGGCGGGCCTTGCCTTCGACGGGTTCGCCATAGTCGCCTGATCGGTAGCACCCCTCGATCAGCGCGGCGGCCCGTTCTTCAGGGGGGAGGAACGGGCCGCTCGCGTTTCAGGCTCAGTGCCCGGCTGCGTTGCGCTTCATGCTTTCGGCCATGCGTTCCATCTGCTCGGGCGTGGCTTCGCTCTGATAGCGCTCCTTCCATTCCGCTGCGGGCAGCCCGTGGATCACTTCGCGCGCGGCGGCCTTGTCGAGGCCGAGATCGACAGCCTTGCCGGCATCCATGATCCAGTCTCCCAGGCAATTGCGGCAAAAGCCCGCCATCCCCATCAGATCGATGTTCTGCGCATCGTGCCTATGGCGCAAGTGCCTGACGAGACGGCGGAAAGCCGCTGCCGCCACGGCATCGGGAAGTGCGTCGAGCGCATCGGGTAATGTCATTTCCGTAGTGGTTTCCGCATTCGTATCCATGTGCTTCGTCCTTGGGTTTTGCAGGTAGGTAGGCCATAGGGCCAGCGCATTCAATTCGAGGTGATGGACGTGGCAAGACTGGATCCCCGTGGCCGCAAGGTAAAGATCCTCGCCACCGTCGGCCCTGCCAGCCGCGCGCCGGAGATGCTGGAAAAGCTGCTGCGCGCCGGGGTCGATGCGTTCCGCGTCAACATGAGCCACGGCGATCATGCCGTCCACGCTGAAACGATTGCGGCGATCCGGGCGCTGGAACGCAAGGTGGGCCGGCCGATCACGGTGTTGTGCGATCTGCAAGGCCCCAAGCTGCGGGTAGGTCAGTTCAAGGACGGCCGCGCGGTCATCCGTCATTCCGCGCACTTCACGCTGGATCGCAATCCCGAGCCGGGCGACGAGACGCGCGTTCAGCTGCCGCACCCCGAACTGTTCGGCATCCTGCGCCCCGGCCAGCGCCTGCTGATCGACGATGGCAAGCTGCGCCTGCGCGTCATCCGCGCCGACGACAGCGAGATTCTGTGCTCAGCCGAAGTCGGCGGGGTCATTTCCGATCGCAAGGGCGTCAACGTGCCCGATGCGGTGATCCCGGTCCCGGCAATGACCGACAAGGATCGCCGCGATCTTGCTTTTGCCGTGGCGCAGGGCGCGGACTGGATTGCGCTCTCGTTCGTGCAGCGCCCCGAAGACGTGGCCGAAGCCCGCCGCCTGATGGGCGGCCACGGCGCGCTGATGGCCAAGATCGAAAAGCCTGCCGCCATCGCCCGGCTGGATGAAATCCTCGAAATCGCCGACGGCCTGATGGTCGCCCGCGGGGATCTTGGCGTCGAACTCAATCCCGAACAGGTGCCGCCGCTGCAGAAGCGCATCGTCGAAAAGGCGCGGCGTGAGGGCAAGCCGGTGGTGGTTGCCACGCAGATGCTCGAATCGATGATCGAAAGCCCGACGCCGACCCGCGCCGAAGTGTCCGACGTCGCCAACGCGGTCTATGACGGCGCCGATGCGGTCATGCTCTCCGCCGAAACCGCCGCCGGAGCCTGGCCGGTCGAGGCGGTCACGATCATGGACCGCATCGCCAGCGAGGTCGAAACCGACCCCGGCTATGCCGCACGCGTCCACTTTATCGAAACGCGACCCGATCCCACCACCGCCGATGCGCTGGCCGAAGCTTGCGCCAGCATCGCGCAGGCCGTGCCCATCGCGGGGATCATCGTGTTCACCGGGTCGGGCTCGACCGCGCGCCGCGTCGCGCGCGAACGCCCCGGCGCGCCGATGCTGGTGCTCACGCCGTCGGTGATGACCGCGCGCAAGCTTGGCCTGCTGTGGGGCGCACATGCCGTCATCACCAAGGATATCGGCAGCTTCGAAGAGATGATCGCCAAGGGCAAGCGCATGGCGCTGCGCCACGCCTTCGGCACCGCCGGTTCGCGGCTGATCGCGCTCGCGGGCGTGCCGTTCGGCACCCCGGGCTCGACCAACCTGCTCCACATGGTGACGCTCAGCGGCGATGAACTCGCCAAGCATCAGGGCTAATCCATCAGCGTGATGCGTGCGAACACCGTCGCGCCGACCGGGTTCTTCCCATAGGCGGCGCTGAGCGCAGCGGGCTTTGCAAAGAGCGCGCCTGAGGCGCCAACCGCCACCTGCACCTTGCTGACGACGCGGAAGCGATAGGCATAGCCCAGTTCGAACTTGGTCACGCGGAACGGCTGATCGTGCAGCGGATCGTCATGATCCGGAAACAGCTCGTCGTTGTTCACGTTCTCGATCCGGCCAAACAGCGTGTCGTGCTTGGACGCATCCCAGTTGAACTCGCCCAGCAAGGCGCTGCGCGTCTCCCCGCCCACCCGGGTCTTGGCGCTGAACCCGGCCATGGCGGAAAAGCCGCGCCCGTTGTTGAAATGCGCCGAGGTGATGAAGCGCCGCTCGTCCTCGCCGGGATGCGCGGTTTCCGGCTCCTTCAGCTTGCCGAAACTGGCCTGCATCACCCACTGCGGCGAAGGGGAAAGCGTGGCGCGCACGCTCCAGCTGTCGAGCTTGGCGCGCTCGATTGCCCAGCGGTTCTCGTCCGGCTCGCGCCCCCGAAACGCGCTCGCCTCGATTTGCCATTTGCTGCCATAGAGACCCGCCGTCACCACGCCGTAGACGATGTGCGTCGAATCGAACCAGTGGTGCGTGATCGGCGCCTCGGGATTATACTGCGCCGAATAGCGATGCATGAACGCCGATGGCCCCAGCGCCGGCTCGCCCACCGGCCCGCCATAGACAAACGCTTTCAGCCCCGGCGCCACCGGCACATCAATCCGCGCCGAAAGCTCCATAAACAGATCGTGCGGATGCTGCCGGTCAACCAGCGGGCTGCCATAGGCTTCCTCGCCGGTTGCAAACAGCAGCGGATAGCCATCGTGGCGCATTGCCGGTTCCAGGCTCATCATCGCCTGCCCGGTCAGCTTGGCTCCGTCGCCCAGCACATTGCTCAGATCATGGATCCACATGGCCATGGCCATCGTTTGGGCATAGAATTTGGTGCCCCCGCGCGGGCCGCCCTGATCGGTGTAGACCGGCCAGACGTTGGCCTGCACCATCACCATGTCGCGCGGGCCGGGCATCAGGTGCAACCCGCGCATCGGCTCGTTCATCGGCAAGCGCGACGTGCCCGAACCCATGCCATTCATCGACATCCAGGCCATGTCGCCTGATCCATGATCCGTGGCCCCATGG
>JBIPOH010000151.1:0-7658 GCA_044379435.1 Novosphingobium sp. | reverse complement strand
CGAACAGCCCGAGATCACGGCACCGGCGCGCCCCCTGCACCTGCCCACTCCGCCGCGCGGGCAGATCGCGTTCCAGAACGTCTCGTTCCGCTATCCCAGCCGCCCCGAAGTGGCCGCGCTGGAAGATTTCTCGCTCAGTGTCGAGCCGGGCGAGACCGTGGCCATCGTCGGGCCTTCGGGCGCGGGCAAGTCCACCCTGTTTCTGCTGGCCGAGCGGTTTTACGATCCCCATGCGGGTATGGTGCGGATCGATGGCGTGCCGCTGCCGCAGGCCGATCCTGCCGAAGTGCGCGCGCGCATGGCGCTGGTGCCGCAGGAAGGCGTGCTGTTTGCTGCCTCTGCGCGCGACAACTTGCGCTATGGCAACTGGAACGCCACCGACGCGCAGATCTGGGAGGCAGCCGAAGCGGCCAATGCCGCCATGTTCCTCAAGGAACTGCCGCAGGGCCTCGACACGTTCCTGGGCGAAGACGGTGCGCGGCTTTCGGGCGGACAGCGCCAGCGCATCGCGATTGCGCGCGCGCTGCTGCGCGATGCCCCCATCCTGCTGCTCGATGAAGCGACCAGCGCGCTCGATGCCGAAAGCGAACGCCTTGTGCAGGATGCGCTCGACCGGCTGATGAAGGCGCGCACCACGCTCGTCATCGCCCACCGCCTTGCCACCGTGCGCGCGGCAGACCGGATCGTGGTGATGGAAAAGGGCCGCATCGTCGAACAGGGCACGCACACTGCGCTTTCCGCGCAGGACGGGCTCTATGCTCGCCTCGCGCGCCTGCAGTTCGACGGCGCCGAGGCCTGAGCGCGAAGCAAAGGGGGTTTCCTTGCTGCCCTGACAGGCGCAGGAAGCCCTCTGGTTTCATGTTGGCACAATCCAGCCGGATGGCTCACCGCACGGATACCCGGACCCCATGATGACGCGATTTGCCGGCGCACTCGCCGCTGCCACCCTTGTTTCCCTGTGCGCTCCCGCCGCCCACGCCGATGAAGCGGCGGCTGGTCCTGCGCCCGCCACCATCGATGGCTACCGGGTGCAGACGTTTGGCGGCTGGGGGTTCAATCCGGCGGACGTGGACCCGTCGGTCAGGCCGGGCGACGATTTCTTCGCCTATGTCAACGGCAAGTGGGCCAGCACCGAAGTGATCCCGCCGCAGTACCCCTATAGCGGCAGCGCGCTGGGGCTGATCCTGGGCGCCGAACAAGCGGTCAAGGCCATCGTCGAGGGCCTTGCGGCGGCCCCGCAGACCCCCGGCACCACTGGCCAGCGCATCGCCGACAGCTACCGCGCGTTTCTGGATCAGGCGGCGATCGATGCCGCAGGGCTGGCGCCCGCAAGGCCTTACCTCGACCGCATCCGCGCGGTGCAAACGCGCGCCGAGCTTGCCGCGCTGTTTGCCGCGCCGGGCTTCCCTTCGCCCATCGGGTTTCAGGTGAGCATCGATCCCGAACGGCCCACCGCGAATGCCGTGTTCACCGGCATCGGCGGCCTGGGCCTGCCTGACCGGGACTACTATCTGGTCGATAGCGAGAGCAACCGCGCGATCCAGGGCAAATACCGCGAATTCCTCGCCTACCTCCTCACCAAGGGCGGGTACGGCGATGCCTCGGCGATGGCGGAAAAGGTCTATGCGTTCGAGCGCAAGATTGCCGTGGCGGACTGGGACAAGGCCGTATCACGCAATCCGCTGCTCACCACCAACCGTGTGGCGCGCGCCGATCTGATCGCGCTGGGCGGCGCGTTTCCGGTAGCGCCGCTGCTGGAGGGCAGCGGGCTGGGCGCGGTGGACGCCGTGATCGTCTCCGAAATCCCGCCGAGCGCCGAAAAGATCGCGCAACTGGGCCTGAGCAAGGACGATCTCGCCAAGCTCGGCGGCGGCTTTCCCGCGCTGGTCCGTCTGCTGGGCGAGGAAGAGCTTGGCGTGCTGCAGGCTTGGGCCACGGCGCGGTTCCTTTCGGACTACGCATCGGTGCTGCCAAGCGAGATCGATGCAGCGCGCTTCGATTTCTACGGCAAGACCCTGCAAGGCAAGGAGCGCGAACGCCAGCGCTGGCAGCGCGCGCTGAGCGCGGTGCAATCGCAGATGGGCGAGGCCATCGGGCAGGTCTATGTCGAGAAGCACTTCCCGCCTTCGAGCAAGGCGGCGATGGTGAAGCTGGTGGGCAACTTGCGCGCGGCATTGGCGGCCAACCTCAAGGATCTGGCGTGGATGACCCCGGCCACCAGGCAGGCCGCGCAGGCCAAGCTCGACCAGTTCACGGTGAAGATCGGCTATCCCGACAAGTTCAAGATCTATGACGGCATGGCGATCAGGGCTGGCCAGCCGCTGGCCAATGCGATCGAGGCCGGGCGCTGGCACTGGCAGGACATGCTGGACGAACTGAAGCAGCCGGTCGACAAGGCCAAGTGGCTGATGACCCCGCAGACGGTGAACGCTTATTACATGCCGCCGGCGAACGAGATCGTGTTCCCCGCGGCCTTCCTGCAGCCGCCCTATTTCAATCCCAAGGCCGATGATGCGGTGAACTATGGCGCGGTGGGCGTCACCATCGGCCACGAGATCGGCCACGGCTTTGACGATGCTGGATCGCGCTATGACGGCACCGGCGCGCTGAAGGACTGGTGGACCGAAACCGACCGCAAGACCTTCGACGCACTCGGCGCGAAGCTGGCCGCGCAGTATGATCAGCAGTGCCCGTTCGACGGCGGCAAGACCTGCCACAACGGCAAGCTGACGCTGGGCGAGAACATCGGCGATCTCGGCGGGCTTTCGATGGCCTGGCAGGCCTACCGGCTCTCGCTCGGCGGCAAGCCCGCGCCGGTGATCGACGGGCTGACCGGCGACCAGCGCTTCTTCCTCTCCTATGCGCAGGCGTGGCGCTGGAAATACCGCGAGGCGTTTGCGCGGCAGTTGCTCAAAACCGATCCGCATTCGCTGGCGGAAGCGCGGGTCAATGCCGTCGTGCGCAATTTCGCCCCTTGGTACGCCGCATTTGGCGTGAAGCCGGGCGACAAACTCTATCTCGCGCCGCAGGACAGGGTGCGGATCTGGTAGCGTGACAGAAGTTTAAGGCCGCGCGTGCTTGACATGAGGCGACTGCGCAGCGAGTCCCTGCGGCCATGGATACTACGATCACCGCCATCCTTCTCGGCATTGTCGAGGGGCTTACTGAATTCATTCCGGTTTCTTCGACCGGCCACCTAATCCTTGCGTCCGAACTGTTCGGCTATGACGCGAAGACATGGGAAGTGTTCAACGTGGTGATCCAGCTGCCAGCCGTGATGGCGGTGGTGGTGCTCTATTGGCGCACCTTTGCCGAAGTCGGGCTTGGCGCGCTGCGCGGATCGCGCGAATCGCTGGCCTTCGTACGCAATGTGCTGGCTGCATTCATTCCGGCGGCCATCGTGGGCGTACTGTTCAAATCGCGGATCGATACGCTGCTGGAAAATCCGGTGGTCGTGTGCTTCGCGCTCATTATTGGCGGCCTTGTCATCATGGCCGTGGAGCGCAGGGTCTCGCACCAGACGTACCGGCCCGTGGGGCAGATGCCGCTCGCGCAGGCAATCCGCATCGGTATGATGCAGTGCATTGCGGTGATCCCCGGCGTTTCGCGTTCCGGCGCGACGATCATGGGCGCGCTGGCGATGGGCGAGAACCGCAAGACGGCGGCCGAGTTCAGCTTCTTTCTTGCAGTGCCGACGATGCTGGGCGCAACGGTAAAGCAGCTGTGGGACCACCGCGATGCGCTGGCGGCAGGCGCGGGACCCGTGGGGATCAAGGAAATCGCGATCGGCTCGGTCGTCTCGTTCCTCGTTTCGCTGATCGTGATCAAGTTCTTCATCGGCTATGTCAGCAAAAGCGGCTTCACGCCGTTTGCGTTCTACCGGATCGTGCTGGGCGCGGCGGGGCTGGCCTGGCTGCTCTGGCACTGACCCGCGCAAGGAGAGAAAGCATGGCCAAGGACGGAAAAGAGCGCACGTCCGGCGAGAAACTGGGCCGCAAGGATTACGAAGACGCGCTGGACGCCATGCAGGGCGCGCTCACTGCAATGGCAGGCTGGGCCAGCCAGACCGGCGCGCGCATTCTGGTGATCCTTGAAGGACGCGACACAGCGGGCAAGACCGGGGCGATCAACGCCATCACGCAGAAGCTCAATCCCCGGCAGGTGCGCACCGTGGCGCTGGGCGCGCCGACCGAGCGGGAAAAGACGCAGTGGTATTTCCAGCGCTATGTGCCGCACCTTCCCGCAGGCGGGGAAATCGTGCTGTTCGACCGCAGCTGGTACAACCGCGCCGGGGTGGAAAAGGTGATGCGCTTTGCCACCGAAGCGCAGGTGGATGCGTTCCTTGCAGCGGCGCCGAAGTTCGAGCGGATGCTGGTCGATGACGGGCTGCTGCTGTTCAAGTACTGGCTGACCTGCGATCAGGCCGAACAGGAGGAGCGCCTTGCCGAACGGCGCGATGATCCGGCCAAGCGCTGGAAGATTTCCCCGATCGACCTTGCCGCGCGCGGCAGGTACCGCGACTATACCGACGCGCGCGAGGCGATGCTCAAGGCTACCCATACGCAGCACGCGCCGTGGACGCTGGTAGACTTCAACGACCAGCGCCGGGGGCGGCTCACGCTGGTGCGTGATCTGCTGGAGCGGCTGCCGGTGCAACAGGTGGATCAGGCGGTGCCCGATCTGCCGCCGCTGCCCGGGCCGACCGCGCAGGAACGATTCGATGTACTCAAACCACTGAAGCCCCATCCCGCCACTTGACTTTTACACGATTCGCTCACAACGACCGGCCCCTGTCTGGCGGCGTGGCAACGCGCCGCCGTATTCGTTTTTCGCGCGCACAAGATTTCAGGATAAAGCCATGGCCAAGCCCACTACCGTCAAGATCCGCCTGGTCTCGACCGCCGACACCGGCTTCTTCTATGTGACGAAGAAGAATCCGCGGAACACCACCGAGAAGATGGTGTTCCGCAAGTATGATCCGGTGGTGCGCAAGCATGTCGAGTTCAAGGAAGCCAAGATCAAGTGAGGCTGCGCGGCGTGGCTGCGAAGTTCACGCCGGGTTCAACGCGCTGATGGCACAGGCTGGGGGATGATGATGATCCGCACCCCCGCCACCCGTCCGGCTCTTGCCGCTCCCCGCGCCATTCTGGCCGCCGCGCTACTCGCGCTGGCGGCCCCTGCCGTTCCGGTGGTGGCAGCCCCGGAAGGCACAGTTCCGAAAGCTGCGGCCCCCGCTGCCAATGCGCAAGTCGATGCCGCTGTGGCGGCCTTGCGGGCCATTTCCACCCTGCAGGCCGATTTCGTCCAGACTGACCGCAACGGCCAGCGCCTCTCGGGCGTGCTCAGCTTGCAGCGTCCGGGCAAGATCCGATTCCAGTATCAGGCGGGCGTGCCGCTGCTGATCGTCTCCGATGGATCGGCGCTGACGATGATCGACTACGAAGTGCGGCAGGTGCAGCGCTGGCCGATTCGCAACAGCCCGCTGGGCGCGCTGCTCGATCCGAACAAGGACGTGGCGCGCTATGCCACGCTCAACCCCACCGGCCATCCCGATGTGGTGAGCATGGATGTGCACGATCCGCGCCACCCCGAATATGGTTCGATCACCATGGTCATGCTGAAGAAGGCGAGCGCGCCGGGCGGGCTTGAACTCAACAGCTGGATCGCGCTCGATTCGCAGAACCGGCGCACCACGGTGCGGCTTTCGAATCAGCGCTATGGCGTGGCGCTGCCATCCAACACCTTTCGCTGGAACGATCCGCGGACGACTGGCCGCAAGTAGGGAACCGTCTGCCGGGGTACTAGTCATCCTGCGACAATTTGCGACCAGCCTGACACCTGCCTGACAGGCGCGTTCATCCGCCAGCAAGCGGCGGGCGCCTAGAAGGAAGGGGTCAAGACGGAACCGACCGGGTTCGCCCCCCCTGTTACCCGGTCCTACAATCCCTTCCGCCTTGGCAGCGTGACGAACGCACAAGGAACCCTCGCCCCAATGCCCCCGGGGTGAGGGTTTTTTGCGTTTGCGACCGGAAGCTGGTCCTGACATGGGCAGCGGCATGGCAAGGATCATGATCATTCCTCACCAGGCTGCATGGGCCAGCCAGTTCAGGATGGCAGCCGAAGCATTGTTGCCCTTGTGCCCCCCGGGCGCAACGATCCACCATATCGGCTCGACGGCGATTCCCGGCCTTTCGGCAAAGGATGTGATCGACATCCAGATCAGCGTGCCCCGGCTGGAAGACTTCCCTCCAGCAGGTCTCACCGCCGCCGGATACACCGATCGCGGCCTTGCCGAGGATCATGCCCCGGCAGGAATGCACCTTTCTGCTCCCAACCTGCAAAAGCGTTACTTCAGCCGGACTTCCCCTGCCCTGCACGTGCACGTGCGCGAACGGGGGCGGTTCAACCAGAGCTTTGCCTTGCTCTGCCGCGATTTCCTGCGGGCGAGCCCCCATGCCGTCGCCGCGTATGAGGCGGTGAAACAGGAACTTGCCGCCCGGTTTCCAACTGACAAGGCGGCTTACAACGCCGTGAAGAATCCGGTTTTCGACCTGATCATGGCAGGTGCAAGGGAATGGGCGGCCCGGACCGGATGGACACCCCCGGACGCGTGACGAGGCAGGACAGATTGCCAACGATCATTGGCACGACGTTCAAGATGCCATCTGGTAAATAGGACTGCAGAAACCTAAAGCCTGCGCCATGATTTCAATCGCCACCTGGAACATCAATTCCGTCCGCCTGCGCATCGATCAGGTGGAGCGGTTCCTGACCGAGCAAGCGCCCGATGTACTGTGCCTGCAGGAGATCAAGACGGCCGAGGCGCTGTTCCCGCACGAGATGTTCGAACGGCTGGGCTACACGCACCGCGCGGTACACGGGCAGAAGGGTTACCACGGCGTCGCCACCGTGAGCCGCGTGCCGATCCGCGAGGTGAGCCGGCACGACTGGCAGGCCAATGGCGAGGCGCGGCACGTGGGGGTGGAAGTGCTCGGGCCGGGTCAGGGCCTGATCCTTGAAAATGTCTACATCCCGGCGGGCGGCGATATTCCTGATCCGGAGGCCAATCCCAAGTTCGGCCAGAAGCTCGCGTTTCTGGAGCGGATGACGCGCTGGGCTGAGGGGCTGGACCGCCCGACGCTGATCGTGGGGGATTTCAACATCGCCCCGCTCGATTGCGACGTCTATGACCACAAGGCCCTGCTCAAGGTCGTGAGCCACACGCCGCAGGAAGTGGCGGCACTCGGCGCGTTCGGCGATGCGCATGGCTGGACCGATCTGGGGCGCAAGCATATCCCCGCGCCGGAGCGCAACTATTCGTGGTGGTCGTACCGCTCGTTCTGGCGCGAGAAGGATCAGGGGCGGCGGCTGGACCACATGTGGGCATCGCCGCAACTGGCCGTGCAATCTGTCTCGCACCGCATCGTCGAAGAAACGCGCCGCTGGGACCAGCCTTCGGACCACGTGCCACTGGTGACGGAGTTCGCGCTTTGAGCGGAGCGCCGCGTCAGGTGGCGCTGGCGCTAGATGCACTGCGCCATGGCTGGGCGATTCGCGTCGAAGGCAAGGACGGCGCGCTCGATCTGCTTCCGGCGGAAACCGCGTTCGTGCAGCCGGGCATCTATGCCGCGCGGCTGCTTATCAGCCACGCGCGCGCG
>JBIPOH010000213.1:0-5796 GCA_044379435.1 Novosphingobium sp. | reverse complement strand
TTGCCGAACAGTTGGGTCAGCGTGACCTGCGGACTGCCGGACGTTGGGCTCGCGAAGATAACGCTTCCCGGCTGGATGGAGATGATGTCGGTAGCGCTTACCGCCAAAGTGCCAGACGATCCCACGGTATCGATCAGCGTGCTGCCCGCAATGGCGAATTGTTGCGGGCCGACACTTTCGACAGCCTCGATGATGCCTGATCCAGAATAGTTGTTGGTCACAACGACAGGTGCGCTGCTGACGACTCCAGCGGTTGTTACCACCGCCCGGATCAGATCAGAACCCAATACTGCATCGGAAGCCGACACCAGCACGACCATGGAACTGGCAGTGCTGCCAGGCACCAATTGTGCGCCACTCGGCCCGAAGGCGGCAACGGCCAAGAAGTCTACCTGAGCCTGGGGCCCGGATGGCCCGCCTGTGGTGCCAAAGAAGGAACTGACGAACAACCGCTCTTGGGCGGCGAATGGCCCGATGAACCCCTGGGTCAGGATCGAAAACGTTCCGTCCCCTGCCACCTCAATGTCGCGCAGGAGCATGTTGGCCCCCGCCACCGGGTTAGCAATCTGCGTAACAGCCCCGACTTGTGCGCCCGCCGCATCATAACGCTGGAAGAATACGTTGATCGCGCCGCCGCTGGCGCTCTGCCATGCAACAACATAGCCGCCAGTGGTCAAGCTTACCGTCCGAGCCTCGGTCTGGTTGCCCGGCAATTGTGACGTGTTAGACAAGGCGAGCGGGGTGAATGCGATGGGCATACGAAGACTCCAAAGTTAAAACTGCGGAATATTTCGACCCTTTTCACTACAGCTTAAACATCTGTCTGGCACAATCAATACGGTCTTTTTATGTCCGTATCGGTGTATTTCGCCAATCTCGCTGAGACAGCACTTTATTGCGGCAACGGGAAACCCGCGCACTGTAACCCGTGGACGCCTTTGCGCCATGGGAGAGGTTTTTTCTGGGGGGGAATGGCGCGTTTGGGCTGAGGATGCCCATCCACCACGTGTGGTGGTTATCCTCCCCGCTTCGGGGAGGAATGGCCCCTCCGTCAGCCCTTCCTTCGACAAGCTCAGGATGAACGGGGCTGCCCCCTCCCCGAGGCAAGCTCGGGGAGGGATTTGGGGTTACTTCTTGCCGCGCAGCTTCCTGTGCGCGCCAAGATCGAACACTTCGCTCGGGCCGCCGTCGTTTTCCAGCAGGCCGAGGCGGCGGGCGACTTCCTGGTAGGCTTCTTCTTCGCCGCCTAGATCGCGGCGGAAGCGGTCCTTGTCGAGCTTTTCGCCGGTGACCATGTCCCACAGGCGGCAGCCATCGGGGCTGATCTCGTCGGCCAGGATCACGCGGGCATAATCGCCATCCCAGATGCGGCCGAATTCGAGCTTGAAATCGACCAGGCGGATGTTGATCGCGGCGAACATGCCGACGAGGAAATCGTTCACGCGGATGGCCATGCTGGAGATGTCCTGCATCTCCTCGTTGCTGGCCCAGCCGAAGCACGCGATGTGCTCTTCCGCCACGAGCGGATCGCCCAGCGCATCGTCCTTGTAGTAGTATTCGATCAGGGTGTGCGGCAGCGGCTCACCCTCTTCGATGCCGAGGCGCTTGCTGATCGAACCGGCCGCGACATTGCGCACGACGACTTCGATGGGGATGATTTCCACCTGCCGCACCAGCTGTTCGCGCATGTTGAGGCGGCGGATGAAGTGCGTGGGGATGCCGATGTGCGCGAGGCGGGTGAACACATACTCGCTGATGCGGTTGTTGATCACGCCCTTGCCGTTGATCGTGCCGCGCTTCTGCGCGTTGAAGGCGGTGGCATCGTCCTTGAAATACTGGATGATGGTGCCGGGCTCGGGGCCTTCGTAGAGGATCTTGGCCTTGCCTTCATAGATCTGGCGGCGACGGGACATGGGCGGTTCTTTCACTGGCGCGCGCCGGGATAGAGCTGAGGCGCGGTAAATCAAAAACCCCGGCGGGCGAAGCGTAAGCGTCCTCGCATAGCCGGGGCATTTGCGGCGGCCTTTAGGCGAAAACGCGCGTTTGCGCAAATGCCCGATGCGGATTTTGCATGGCGCGCGCATCTGGCGCGCACCATGCGGTTTCGCTAGGGGCGCAGGAAAGGAGACCCGCTCATGGCCCGTGCCGAAACCATTGCCCTGCTGACCCGCTATTATGCCGCATTCAATGCGGGCGATTGGCAGGGGATGCTCGATTGTCTGGCCGACGATGTGGCCCATGATGTGAATCAGGGCGAACGGGTGATCGGCAAGGACAAGTTCGCGGCATTCCTCGGGCACATGGAGCGCTGCTACAAGGAAGAGCTCAAGGACATCGTGCTGATGGCGAGCGACGATGGTTCGCGCGCGGCGGCGGAGTTCGTGGTGCACGGCGCCTATCTGGCGACGGACGAGGGGCTGCCCGAGGCCGATGGCCAGACGTATGTGCTGCCGGCGGGCGCGTTCATTGCGGTGGACGGCGGGCTGATCACGCGGCTGACGATGTATTACAACCTCGCCGACTGGACCGCGCAGGTGGTGGGGTGAAAGTTGCTGTCCGCCCGTTGACCGGCGCGGAAGTGGGCACCGCGCTGGGGGATCTGGCGAAGCTGCGGATCGCGGTCTTCGCCGCGTACCCGTATCTCTATGACGGCGACGCGGCCTATGAGGCCGACTATCTGACCGAATATGCCGCCGCGCCGAATGCCGTGCTGGTCGCGGCGTTCGATGGGGACCGCATTGTCGGCGCAGCCACGGCGGCCCCGATGATCCACCAGAAGGCGGAGTTCCGCGAGCCGTTCGTGCAGGCCGGGCTGGATGTGGCGCGCCTGTTCTACTTCGGCGAGAGCGTGCTGCTGCCCGAATACCGCGGGCTGGGCATTGGCCATGCGTTCTTCGATCACCGCGAGGAACAGGCGCGGCGCTGCGGGGCGAATGCGGCGTGCTTTGCGGCGGTGATTCGGGCGCAGGACCATCCGGCACGGCCCAGAGACTATGTGCCGCACGATGTGTTCTGGACCAAGCGCGGCTATGCGCCGATGCCGGGGCTGGTGACCGAGCTGGCCTGGAAAGAGCACGGCGAGGACGGTGAAAGCGTGAAGGCGATGCAATACTGGCTGCGGACGTTTTGAGGAGAATGGGGTGATGACCCGCTATACCATCGCCGCCGCGCAATATCCGATTGAGCAACTGGCCGATTGGGACGCCTATGCGGCGAAGCTGACGCGCTGGGTGGCAGATGCTGCGCAAGGCGGCGCGGCGCTGGCGGTGTTTCCCGAGTATGGTGCGATGGAACTGGCGAGCCTTGCGCCTGAAACCATGGGCGATCTGGCCGGATCGCTGGCCAGCGTGGCGGGGCTGATCGCGCAGGTGGATGCGCTCCACGCAGCGCTGGCCGCGCGCTTTGGGCTGCATATTCTGGCGGCGAGCTTGCCCCGGCTGGATGCCGATGGCCGCTATCGCAATGCCGCGCGGCTCATTGCCCCGAATGGCAAGAGCGGCACGCAGGACAAGCTGGTGATGACCCGGTTCGAGCGCGAGCAGTGGTTCGTTTCGGCAGGCGTCGACGGCCTGACGCTGTTCGAGACCGCGCTGGGCAAGCTGGCGGTGCTGATCTGCTATGATAGCGAATTTCCCCTGCTGGCGCGCGCGGCGGTGGATGCGGGGGCCGAAGTGCTGCTGGTGCCCAGCTGCACGGACAGCCTGCATGGCTATTGGCGGGTGCGGCTGGGCGCGCAGGCGCGCGCGCTGGAAAGCCAGTGCTATGCGGTGCAATCGCCGACGGTGGGCGAGGCGGACTGGTCTCCGGCAGTGGACGTCAACCGGGGGGCGGCGGGAGTTTATGGACCGCCGGATCGCGGTATGCCCGAAGACGGCGTGATCGCGATCGGGGCCGAGGGCGAGAGCCAATGGGTCTTCGCCGAGATCGATCTGGCGCGAGTGGCGCAGCTGCGCGCCGATGGCGGCGTGCTTAATGCGCGGGATTGGCGCGATCAGCCCGGCGCCGGGCCGCTGCCGCCATTGCGGGTGGTCTCGCTGCTGTAACCGCGCTGACTTCGCCGCACTCTAGCAGGGGGTGCATTCCAGCCGGAGTTTCGCCATGATGCATAGCGTGAAGCATCTGTTCCTCTTGCTGTTGGGGATGGCCATGATCGCTGCGCCTGCTGCTGCACAGCCCCTCGTCTTCGCGCATCGCGGCGCCTCTGCATGGCTGCCGGAGGAGACGCTGGCCGCCTACGAAAAGGCCATCGCAGACGGGGCGGATTTCATCGAGCCCGATCTCGTGCCGACGAAGGATGGCGTGCTGGTCGCGCGGCACGAAAGCAACATCGCCGAGACGACGAACGTGGCCGACCATCCGGAGTTTGCCGCGCGGCGCACGGTGAAGGTGATCGATGGGCGCGCCCAAGAAGGCTGGTTCACCGAGGACTTCACGCTCGCGGAATTGAAGACGCTGCGCGCGAAGGAACGGCTGGGGGCGCTGCGGCCGGAGAGCATGCGCCGCGATGGCCTGTACCAGATCGCGACGTTCGACGAAGTGGCGGCGCTCGCGGCCAAAAGCCGGACGGCCAGCGGGAGGCCGGTGGGGCTAATCCCGGAGATCAAGCATCCGACGTACTTTGCGGGGCTGGGCCATGATCTGGCTGGCAAGCTGATCGCTGCGATCACGGCCTCGGACTATCTGCAGCGCGCTCCGGTGATCGTGCAATGCTTCGAGATCGGCGCGCTCAAGCGGCTGCACGCGGAACTGGCGGGAATGGGCAACGTGACGCTGCTGCAACTCATCCAGCCCGCCGATGTGAAGCAACCAGCGGATGTGGTGGCTGCGGGCGGCGCGCTGACCTTCGAGGACATGCTCACGCCCGAAGGATTGGCCGAGATCGCCACTTATGCGCAGTGGATCAGCCCGCCGCTGCGGCGCGTGATCCCGCTTGATGCGGCGGGGAATTCCGGGCCGCCTGCCGCGCTCATCGCCGATGCGCACAAGGCGGGGCTGAAGATCAGCGTGTTCACGTTCCGGCCGGAGAACCAGTTCCTGCCCGCGGACTTGCGGCACGGCCAGCCGAACGAGCGCTGGCCTCAGGGGATGGTCGCCGATGTCCGCGCCTTCGTGGCGGCGGGGGCGGACGGGTTCTTCACCGACGATCCCGCGCTGGGGCGCGCGGCGGTCGACCACAAGGACGGGCAGGCTGGGGGTGACGCCCTGCGTACCTTCCGCTAGGGATGGCGGGATGATCACGACTGAATCCGGTCCGCGCTGATGGACGCCGCACAGCAGGTTCACGAGCAGTTTGTCGCCGCGCTGGATGCGGGCACTCTGCAGCGCAGGAGCAATCTGGGGCTGGCCGCCGGCGGCCTCGATCCCAGGCGCGCGGCCGCGATCCTTCACAGCCAGATGGTGAGCCGGCAGCTGGACCGGCTCTCCCGCAAATTGCAGGCGCGGGGCGAGGGGTTCTATACCATCGGCTCATCCGGGCACGAGGGCAACGCCGCGCTGGCCGAGGCACTGCGGGTGGATGACATTGCGTTCCTGCACTACCGCGACGCGGCGTTCCAGATCCACCGGGCAAACCGCGTGCCGGGCGAAAACCCGATGTGGGACATGCTGCTTTCGTTCACCGCGAGCGCGGACGATCCGATTTCGGGCGGGCGGCACAAAGTGCTGGGTTCGAAGCGGCTGATGATCCCGCCGCAAACATCCACGATTGCGAGCCATCTGCCCAAGGCAGTGGGCGCGGCGTTTTCCATCGGCATCGCGCGGCGGATGGGCCTTGAGGAGACGGTGCTGGCGAAGGAC